>JAPHSW010000061.1 GCA_026196615.1 Gammaproteobacteria bacterium
CAAGTCCGCCACCAGTTATCCCGGCTTTATTGATAATATGGATTTAAAAAATACTCAAATTAAAGAAGATTCAGTAGTTCACGATGATAAAGTCATTACTTCCAGAGGTCCTGGAACTGCAATGGCTTTTGCTCTCAAGTTAGTTGAAGTATTAAAAGGAAAAGATATGCGTGATGAAGTTGCTGCCGGGCTGTTGTTTAGCTAGAGGCTTTATTTTGACTTTGCTAGAGGCATATTCATCCAAAAGCTTGAGATAAAGTGATTTATTTTCTAAAGACTCTATTATTATAAGCTGCATAAATTTCAGGCGAAAAAAAAGCGACGAGGTTTTATCCAGTCGCTTTTTTTGACCACTCTCCTTGTTACAAAAAGTGGTCATACATTGTCTATGCATGGCATAATTTTGACTTCCAGCCTTTTTATTTTTATATATGCTCACTTTCCATAGTGAACATGCACAAGTACAATGCTTTACTCCTTACCAGGCGAATTATTATTGTTATTCTTCCTGCCTGCGGTCAATCCTTCGACCTTGCTATCCCTAATCGTTCCGTCTTACATCTTCCATTTATGAATCATTCCTAATCCATGAAAGCTATGTTACCAGAGAGTTTTTTTACAACAATTAGGGTTATCCCCTGCACATAAACGTTAGTTCATATAGAAACTTTCCTATTTATTTTCTTAAAATATATTTCTTTTGTAAACATAAGTTTAGGCTTGAAATATAAATAATTTATTTTTAGAAAAAACTTCTATCTCCAATTACATCTTTTATAAAACGTGACCCAGTTATCATTTTTCCATTAATACAATTATTACTCAAATTCAAAGTCAGTATTTTTTTCTAAATCTCCGACTCCATATCCAGGTACCACTCAAGCCTAACATTATTAAAATAATTGCAGCAAAATCCATCAAATAAATGCCCAAAGAACCAAATAAACGGCCTGAATGAAGATCAAGAATAACCCTTTCCAAGCTTAACTCATTTCCAAGATAAGCATTCCGATAGTTTTCTTTAACATCATTGTCTGGTTTGCCCAATATTAAAGGAGATATTATTTCAGTTTTGGCTTCACTCCAGCTTATAAAATTATCCTTAGTGGTATACAACTTTTTTTTAATTTCTAAAATTATTTGTTTATTTTTTGAATCTGAAAAACCAGCATGTGAAATTGGTGTTGGTAATCCATTTTCACTGTTTATTTTTTCAATTAAATCTCCATCGAACGTTAATAAATAGAGACTGTCTCTCAAGATAATTACATTAAAATCATTAGTTTTATACACTCCACGTAGTGGTGCATTATCTTCAGCTATTCGCAACTGATTAAAATAAATTTGCTTTCCTATCTGAGCAAAATGATCATTATCAAGTTTAATGATTTTTTGTTGTTCTGGCATTTTTATGCCATACCATTTTTGCAACCAATTATTATTTATATATTGTTCATCCAGAGAGAACTCTTCCGTATGATTGAGTAGAATTCCCGTTATTGATACTAATATCAACAATAATAGACTAGATAAACCAATCCAACGGTGAAATATTATAAAGGGTAATAATCGACCCTTTTTATGAGTCCGATTATTATGTTTTCTTTTTGACATATTGATGCCCTAAGTCTCATTAGACTTTTTGGTTAGACATTATTTGCATATGATAAAATAAAGCCAATCGGGCTAATTTTTTTAATGCTCTAACTGACAAAGTTGCACCTGAAATGCCATCAATTGTTCGATTAAGTTGTAATTCAGAAGTGAGTTTGACTTGAAAAAACTGTTCTAAAAAAAAGGGTTCTTTAACTTCCCAACCTCTTGATTCTCTAAAAGCGAGTACTTTTATTTGATTTAACTGATTATTATTAATGACCAAACCAACCGTGATCAATTTTTCTTTTCCAATCTCCTCTAATATCCAGCTTGTTTGTTGATTTTTTTTCCAATAACGAATTCTCAATTGTCCAGGCTTTTCACCTAAAATTTTTTTTGCACCTTTTTTGATCTCCCCTAAAAGCCATAAAGTCTGAGTTTTTGGTACTTTATTTTCAAAGACTTCATTTAAAAAATCATCATTACTTTGATAAACTCCTTTTGAGAAGGAATTCATACTTAAAACAAGAATAAATAAAAACAGTAAGTGTCTCATGGATAGGCCTATTACACATAATATTTAACAGCACGACATCCTTGTCAAGCCAGTGACAAAAAATTAGAACTGATAACCTACTCCAAGATTAAAACCATCATACTCATTCTTTCCTTTAGGTGCATCTTGATTCTGGTAATCTGCTTTTAAAACCACATCTTCATCCAACCAGTAATTCACACCAAAATCCGTTTGGCTGTATTCTGTATCCGTTGATTTACCTGCCGCATTATCCCATCGATTGTAGCGAGCAAATATGCCCCACTTTTCTGAGAATTTGTAAGATGGTTCAATATACCAACCTTTCTGAGTGTCAGCTCCTATACTTTGAGCATCATTACCATCAAGATCCCAGCTTGCATAGAGTGCTTTCACTGTAAAATCTTTCATTGCATAAATGGCATGAGTTTCAAAACCAGTCAGACTATCCGAGCTACTGGTTTCACCCTGATTATAATCATCTTGATAATAACCAGAAAGTGACAACTCAAGTCCTTGTACGCCGGTATATTTAACTCTGCCAGCCAGTGCACCTGAATCTGCTTTTGCTTTGGAGACTTTTTGACGTCCACTACGAATCTTAAAATCATCACCTGCAGTTAAATATAAACCAGAGGTTAGTGTGGCATCTGTACTTATGCCATTTTCAAAATGTGAGCTAACTCCAACACCACCTTCCCACCAGGTAGCAGGAATGATATTTTTTTCAACAGGATTTCGTTCTGTACCATAAAATGCAGGAGGCTCATGAGTCTCATTAATAATACCGAAAGGCATTAGAAAGACACCTGCTTTACCACTATGATTTTCATTAAAATCATATTCTACATAAGCTTGTTCAACTTCTACTTCACCATTTTTATCATCACCAGCGATACTATGTTCAATTTCAAACTCTGAGAAAAATCTCAGATCATCACTGAACTCATGACCAAAGAACAAGACAAAACGATGCAAATCCATTTCTTTCTTGTCACTGCCACCAGTTTTTTTATTATCCAAATTGTTGTAGTGAAGTTCTCCATAACCTCCTATTGAGGTTTTATTAAACCATTCTTTAGCTTTACCATAACTTTTGTCAGATTCTTCTAAAGCAACAGTGGTGGCTTCAATCTTTGCTTCATTTGTTTGAGCAGTACTTTTTAGACGGGAAATTTCTTGCTTCTGAGATTCAAGCACTTTTTGCTATTCTTGAATTAGCTTCCACATTTCTTCCATAGAGGGGGTTTTTGCTGCCATTACAGGCAATGTTGCAATCAATGCGATACTAACAGCCGTTAGTGATGTATAACGTTTCAAATTACTCTCCAATAAATTAATTAGGAGAGAAATTATAAATGCAAATCATTATCATTTGCAACAAGTTTATCATTCACAATTATAAAGATGAAATTTTATTGCTTCATATCAATAAGTCACGTTTTATTTTTAAAAAATCATTGGCTCCTTAAAATGGGATTTTTTCCATCTATAAGTTTATAAGCTTGTCCAAAACCTCTGACATAGTTTCCTTCCATTGGTATCAGACAATATAGATTAAAATCTCCCAAACTGGATAACACATCAATTGTTTTACCAAACCTTTGTTTGAATTGATCAATTTTTTCCTGCCATTGTGAATGATCTCTTGGCCAAATAGAAACCGTGCAGGTATAGTTTAATCTCTTGCGGGCAAATAGGTTACGAGATGTCTGTTCATCTTCTATTAGCAGGATAGATAGTAGACTTTCTTGATTCTGATGAAATTTTAAATTTACACTATGACTGGCAAGCCCGCTTAGAAGCAGGTAAAAATTACCTGTTTCATCTTCAATAAAAGGTGCATAGCTAGCCAGAGTTTGGTTTGGCTCTACATCAACAGGTGATTGAGTCGCCAATATCAATGTTTTTTGCTGCTGACGAAACAATTTAATTTCATCAATAATCATTTCTTTTGTCAGAATTTTTTCTTTTTTAGACACTTATTATTCCATCTTAAATTATTAGGGCTGAATTTTATTAAGCTGGCCATAACCATGCAGCACCACGGACACCACTAGAGTCACCATACTTTGCTTTAAGTAATTGAGTACTCACCTGATCAGAAAAAACAAAATTTCGCCAAAGTGTTGGAACATTTTGATATAAACGTTCAATGTTTGATAAACCACCTCCCAATACAATCGCATCAGGATCAAGTACATTAATGATACTTGCCAGCCCCATAGCCAGCCAATTTTCATACTGACTCATAAAGTCATCGGCATTTTTGTTGCCTGCTTCAGCTTGAACAACAATTTCTTGCGGTGACTCAGCTACTCCACCTAGATGTTTAAAACGCTGTAACATTCCTGGTCCACTTAAAAAAGTTTCAATACAATCTGATTGTCCACAATAACATCTCACAGGTTCATTATTTTCCCTGCATTCAAACTTTTGATGAATAAAACCAGGCATTGGATTATGCCCCCATTCACCTGCAATGGCATTAACACCAGTGATTGCCTGTTGGTGTACAGCAATACCACCACCTGTTCCCGTACCAATAATGACTCCAAACACAACATCTAATCCTGCAGCTGCGCCATCTGTCGCTTCAGAAACAGTCAAACAATTCGCATCGTTATTAATCTTTACCGACTGTCCTAAATGTTTTTCTAGATCAGCCTGCAATGGCTGGCCAATCAAACAAACTGAGTTGGCATTCTTTATTAATCCCGTTTTTAATGAAACAGCACCTGGGATACCAATACCTATTGTAAAGTCAGCAATGCCTTGCACATTTTGAGCAATATGTAATTTTGTTTGCTCAACTAATTTAACAATGGCATTGACTGTTTGAAGGTAGTCACCCTGAGGAGTATTAACACGATGCCTAAAGATTTCATTACCATCATCCATAAGGGCAATAATCTCAATTTTTGTTCCACCTAAATCAATTCCAAGGCGCATAAATCTAGTCCTCTTTATTTATGAGGTTAACATAATCACATCTGGCAATAAATGAAACAGGTAGGTAAATCAATGAAGAAATAGTATAAAAATTGAGGTATTGAATAAAAATATGGGCGCATATTGATGTAATTAATTCAAATCAATTACATCAATTAAAATGGAATGGTTTAACTCTTAACTCTGTTCTTCTTTTTCAGATTAAGACAGCTCTGGTTCATTACTATGACGCTCTTTTAATTGATGAACTAATGAATCCAATAATGATTCAGACTCTTTTTCCAGTTTTTTCATATCATCTGAGTGCAATAATTGGTTCATACCTTTTAATAATTGACTAACACCCTGTTCTTGATCAACAAATTTATGCATCACAAAGGGATTATGAAAGACTTGATCCAATTGTTTAATAAAGTCACCCATCTCTTTCAAACCGGCTTGTTCATCCGACTGACTTTCGGGCACAGGTTGATTTTGAAATGCACTATAAGTATTAATAGCTGTTGAACGTGTTTCCTGATAGCCCATATCAAGTGAAATGCGTGTTAATTCATCACTATCAAAGTTCATATCCATGGCTTTTTTAAATGCTTGCTGAGTATTGCCTGAAAAAAAGTGGTCAGACACCTTAGCCACATCTTTTAATAGCTCATCAATAGCCTTTTGTTCATCTTCATCCAACTCACCCTGAACCTGATAGCTGATTCCAGCACTGGCTGAAATACTTCTAAATTCACTATAGCTTGAACCTTCTTCATTTTGGTTAAATGCTCTGGATGACTGAGCACTTTGCTGCTTAAACATGTCGATGAGCACTTTATCACCATCATTGGTAATAATTTCAATTTGAGTGCTTTCATCACGAGAAAAACTATTTTGAATTGAGCCGCCTTGTACTTCTTTGACTTCATTGGTTTCTTCATCCTGCTCACTTTCAACAGGAATACCATTCACTTCATCATCCAAACGCTGTAAACCCTTTTGAATTAAATCATATGTGGTATCAATGTCTTCTTTCACTTTGCCATTCAATACATTTAAACTTTCCAGTATTTCTCTAGCTTCAGAAAATCCCTGTTCTATACCTTTTCTGGCTTGCTCCATCATCTCTTTTTGTTCATCATTATCACTTTCAGATAAAATGCGTCCCGAAACAAAACCCAATATACGTTCTGAAACTTTTTCAGGAGTGAAATCATCATGGTTCAACCCTTTGAGTTCAATTCCTTCTCCTTCAAAATATTTTTCTAACTTATCTGCAATTTCACGATTCAACAACGCCTGAGTTTTTTCAGGTGTCAAAATTCCAAGCGACACCTTATCACCTGCGTGATGTGCCGAAGTTTCTGGAGTAATATTGTGCTTCTGCAATTTATTTGCAAGAAGCTGGTTTTGTAAGTTGATACTTGAAAGTGCTGTTTCCATGATTAACTCCCTATTAATCATCAATTTTGTGTGGGAATTATCAGAAAAAGCCATAATTCCTGATTAAAACGCTCAATTCCACATAGATTTATTGCTATTAGCGTCTTAAAGTCATTTTTCTTTATTTTTTTCATTCTCTTTCTTTTCATTCTACCCAAAATGAGATATATTCTACCCTCCAAAATATATCCCCCTTTTCTCATGCTTCCCTATCGCGAATCATGAAAAAAGGTAGAGTCATGAGGAAATCAATGCGTCATCAAGTACAAATCAAACCAAGTGAACACCAATTTTATGTTGAAAGTAATGAAACCGTGCTGGATGCGGCTTTACGTCAAGGCATAAACCTTCGTTATGGATGCCGAAATGGTGCCTGCGGTGCCTGTAAAGGTAAGTTACTCACAGGTGATATTCATTATGATGAAGATCCTATTGCAATTAGTGAAGATGACACCGAGCAAAATATGGTCTTATTCTGCGCTGCATTTGCAGATTCTGAATTGGTGATTGAAGTAGAAGAAGTTGAGCTGGACAGCGCCATAGAAATAAAGACATTGCCTTGTCGTGTTCATGAAATGAATCATCTTGCTAACGATGTCATGCAAATTTTTATTAAATTGCCTGCATCTGAACGTTTACAATTTCTACCAGGACAATATATTGATATCTTACTGGAAGATGGACGTCATCGCAGCTTTTCAATCGCCAATGCACCTCATGATGATGAATTTTTAGAATTACATATCCGCTTAGTTGAAAATGGTCTGTTTACTCCAAAAGTATTCAAGACTATGCAAAATAAAGATTTACTTCGCATTGAAGGGCCACATGGCAGCTTCTTTTTCCATGAAGATTCAAATAAAGACATTTTGCTAATGGCCGGTGGTACTGGTTTTGCTCCAATAAAAGGCATTATTGAACATTTGATCAGTGAGCAAGTGACTCGCCCCATTTATCTTTATTGGGGGGTTCGTACAGAAGCGGATCTTTACATGAGGGACCTTGCTGAAAAATGGGCTGCAGAACAAAGCAATATTCAATTTGTTCCTGTGATATCAGATACTGATGAAAATTGGAATGGTAGAACAGGTTATGTTCATGAAGCCGTATTGGCTGATTTCGATGATCTGTCCCAATTTGATATTTATACCTGTGGTCCTCCTGTTATGATCAAATCAGCTGAGCAAAGCTTTCAAGAAAAAGGCATGAAGAAGGATCAGTTCTTTTATGATTCATTTGATTTTGCCAACGATCAATAAGTATAAAAATCAGTAAAACAACTCAATACTATTTTGATTTTTTGTGGTATGAAGTCATAAACAACTCCTACCACAAGAACTCAAAAACAATCCTTTTAACTCTCTAACAAGCTGCACTCAAGGCCATCATCACTGGCAAATCATCTTCTATACTCACTTGTTCTTTTGACTGGGCGCTTAGAAGCAAACCTTCACGATAACAGTTCATTGCTTCCACTGAATCAGCGAGTTGAGTCTCATATAAGCCACCAAGTACTTCAAATGCTTCAGTACTCGGTGAAACAGCAATACTTTCAGAAAGATAATCACGAGCTTTACCCCAGAGCTGATTATAAATACATAAGCGCCCTAAGGTGAGCAACAGTTCCGAGCTGCGGCCATTATCACTTAACCATGATTCAGCTGTTTCCAGTTGCTTGCTCACATCTTCTTCTTTTGCAATGCCATAAAGCAAGATAAGAGAGGTATGCCAATGATGCTTGATACCTTCTTTTATCAAACCCAGCGCAGTACTCTCCTCACCTATGGACAATAGTTGCTGGCAATAAAAATAAATCATTTCAGGCTCAGCACGAGTTGCTTTAGGTAAACGATTCCAGATAGCAGCTAGATCACCATGGTTTTTATTCTGTAGTGCTTGCATCATCAATTGTTTACTAAGTGACTGCTCATATTGACTCAAAACACTATGCTCAAAAATATTACTTTTACGTAATTCGGGCAATAAGGCTTCAAGGTCTTTCCAGCTATTTAGCTTCTGGTATACGCGAAACAGCATTTTTAGAACTTGTTTATGCTTTGGTGCAACACTTTTCAAGTGCATTAAAGTTGCCAAAGCCTGTTCAGCCTGACCATCTTTAATCTGCAATTCTGCTTGAGTCAAACCAATAGCTATATCAGCTTGAGGATCACTTTTATGCGCCTGAAGCAGGTAATTATCTCGACGATGTTGAGAGCCATCTTCCTGTGCTGCCCGGGCAGCAGCCAGATAGTTTAAAATTGGCATACCGCTACTGTTCGCACTTTTACGCAGATGCTTTTCAGCCTCTCGCCAATTACCTTCAGCCAATTCAATATAGCCTTTATTGCAGCTTTGAATTGCTTTTACGGTTTTACGGTTTTGATTCCAGTTTCCAAGTTTTCCGGGAAATTTAATGGTCTTAACCAATAAGTAGACTAATAGTAAAATACTGCCTATCAGCAAACTCAATGCCGTCACCAGAAGAACTAAAGTACCTTCAATACTCCAATTACCATGACTGAGCAATGCATAACCAGGATCTTCTTTTGCGATAAGAGCGATATAAACCGCTACAATTAAAAAAATTAAGGAATATAAAAGCAATCTGATCATCGTTGAACCTCATGCTGCTTCTCAAGCTCATTTTGATAGGAACGTAAAACCTTAATAGAACCTGAAACATCAGGCATATTGCTTGTAATGGTCATGCCCTGCAAAGTATTTAATTCTTCAATTGTTTGCTTAACCTGAGGTACTTCTAAATCAAAGAATTCCTGTAACCACTGATTGGCTTCTGCCACACTTTCTGCAAAGAGTTTTTGTTGACCCATAAGTAAAGAACGTCGAGCAGTTTCCAGTTTTAATTGTAGATTCTGTTGTAAAAAGAATTGCTGCTTAGGCGTCATCAATGCTTTAGGCGTTTCATCTAATACCCGATAAACCACCAAGCCTCTAAGCTCTTGTAAAAAATCTTTACCTGCCTGCTTCATATCACTCGCATCATGAGAAGCTTTTTTCTCAATCAAAGCATTAATTTTATCCTTTGTATTGAGTTGAGTGTATTTAATCGGCAGTGTCGAAACTGCTTTTATAACACTCGCCAGTCGTGCAGCCATACCTACAACATCAGGTTGCTGTAATGCCTTCAGCGTTTGTATTTCATCACGAATTTTAGTTCTTGACTCAATAGTTCCTGGATCGCCTGTATCCAACAAGCGTGAATCAGCGGCTTCCAAAGCTGCAATGGCAGTAGGGACATCATTCTGTAATTGTAAACTGTGGTTTGCAATCAATAGAAGATATTCAACCTCAGACAAAACCCAACCTATACGCTCACGCCCTTTTTGCTTAAATAGAACGTCAATGGATTGAAGCATTTGCTGGTTGCTGACTTCCAAAGTCTTCGATAAGGTTTCAGTTGCCTGTTGCTGACTTGTTACCTGACTCTGAAATTGTTGTTGATCGGCAGTGATACGTCCCATTTTATCAGTCAGTGTTGATAATTGACCTTTCACATCACCATTAACCTTAATAGTCACATCTGAGAGATTATTACGAGTATTTTCCAGCTGTTGAGTCAGTTCTGCACGAGTTTTTTCTAAACTCTGAGACAGTAGAAAGGTAGCACCACCTGCCGTCAAAGAAAATACAATCGCAAGGAAAACAAAGGCTGCTGTTGCACCAGAATTTGCCTTCTTAGTATCAGCTTGTTCCATATTAGCCTGTTCTATTGCTTTATTTTGTTCTTGATTTGCCTTAGTTGTTTCCATCAAAGTTATCCATATCGATTTTCTGTCTTTTCTTTAATTATTAAATTATTGTCTTTTTTTGTTTATAGAAGTTCTTATTTTAGCCCATTCCATAACTCTTTCCAGTAATGCTTCATTACTGGCCTTTGCTGCAACCAGAATGTCACTTTTAAATCCTAATGCTTGAGCATTCATACGCATTTTTTCTGTGACAACAATCAGTGGTGTTTGCCACAACTGCTCCAAATAACAACTCTTCTTTGAAAAACGTGGGCAATCATGTATTTCAAGCAGATTATTTAAACCTTCATTAGAGGTCACTGTAATAATATCAGGCCCAACACAATCATCCTTCCAAAGTGACTCTAACACATGACTTTCTGGTTCAGGCCTGGTGCGTTGGTAAACTTCTGCATAGTCAACCCTGGCGCCTCTTTCTTTCAGACTTGTGGCCAGCAGTTCACGGCCACCCACTCCTCGAAATATAATGACTCTTTTATTATTTACCTGCTCTTCTTGCATGCTATCAAGAGCCAATAAAGCTTCACTATTATATTGCTGTATCGGATAAATATCTGGACTTCGGCCAAGTAACTTCTGCATTTTTTCTGCACTGGCTTTGCCAATCGTCACCAGCTTTAGTTTATCAGGTATTTCACCATGAGCAAGGAGTGCATCAAGACCATAGGTCACTGCATTAGGGCTGATAAAAATAGCAAAATCAACAGTCTCTATCTCCCTAATAACCTCACTAGTCTGTTGAGATAACTCAATTGCTTCAATTTTAATGACAGGTAGTCGTAAAGCCTGGCCTCCTTGTTCACCAATAAGTTTACAAAAAACATTTGCCTGATGAACAGGACGTGTCACCAAAATTCTAAGACCTGCTAATAAATCAGTTTGCATTGTTATTATTTAAAAGGTAAGAGTAAAGGAAGTAAAAATTGTATCAAATGTAAATAAATTTCTCGCTCTTTTCCTATCTTTATGTCTATAATTTATTGCACAATAAAAAAAGTACCAATGAAACCCATGAAAAAAATTTCTATCACCTTAATTATCACTGTCTTAGCGCTTTTTTTTTATAGCCATTTGATACAAGCTAATCACAGCTCTGAAAAAAATACTCCTTCACAAAGACCAAAACTCATTAAAATCCAGGATATTAGAGAGACTGCCAGACAAGCGCAATCACAAAATCTTCCCATTCTTATTATGTTTGGTACTGATGAATGCCCTTATTGCCAATTACTTAAAGAAGACTTTTTGATCCCTATGCTGATTTCAGGCGATTATACTGATAAGGTCCTTATACGTGAGGCCCACATTAGCCCTGAGACAGACATTATTGATTTTTCTGGAAAGAAAATTAGTATTGGTGAATTCAGCAGTCGCTATGGAGTGACTCTTTTCCCTACCATGGTATTTATTGATAGCAATGGCGTGGTGTTAGTTAAAAATATTATCGGTATCACGACACCTTCACTCTTTGGTGGGACATTGGATGATAGTATTGATAAGGCACTTCTGCTCACAAAGAAAAAGCGCCCTACTAACTAATAATTATCTAGTAGTCATCAAGCTAATGAATGATACTTTTTAATAATCAGCTGCTCCAGGACTAAAATCGCTGTCACTACAACAATAAATGAAACCAGTCCATGTACTGGACCACTGAAAACCACGTGCTCACCAAAACTTAAACTAATAACTTTAAGAATAATTAATTTTGCAACAAAAATGACCGCCCATGTTGACAGCCATCGTATAACTTTAAACGCAAGACCTGATTTTGACTTGAAATAAGTTGCCATTTTGTGCTCAACGATAATAGTCAATTTCAGTAAAGAGGCCAGGACTATTGCGGTAAGAAGTGAAATACTAAATGAGTCAATTAAGACATAATCCCAATACTCATTAAAGAGATTCAATGAAACCAGGTTCACAAGTAAAGCCAAAATATATTGGGCAAAAAACTTCTGATGGTTACTATGTGATCCCGCATGTTCTTTGGGTATAATTTTACTGAACACTATGATGTTTCTCCTAATGATTTAAATATTGTTTGATATGTATATTTTATCATCTTGACATTTTGGCACCTACAAGACTTGAAACAACAATAGCCATATAAAAAACACCCACAATAGATTCCATATATACAAGAAAACGTGCTAAAGGAGATAGTGGTAATAAATCACCAAAACCAAGTGTCGTTAATGTGACAAAGCTAAAATAAATAAAGTCTGGTAAATTTTTCTGCCAGTTATTCGTCGCTTCAACTCCTGAAAAAGCATCCGGTATAAACTCTGACACCAACAAATACAACATGGTCCAAATCAGTCCTAATAGTAAAAAAATACAAATAGATCCAATAAGACTGTTTCCTGTGATATGACCAGAAAATAAAGCTTGTTTTGATGCAGGTTTTAATGTCATTAAAAAAAAGAAAAGCATCAATATAATATGAATAAATTCAAGTTCAGCAACATCTAAAAGAGCAATGATCACAGAAATAATGACCGTCGCAATAACTAAACCAATTCCTGTATTAAAAAGATAATTTGTTGAGCGTACACTCCAGACAGAAATTACCATGGTAATAATTGTTGCTGCAACCACAAAGCTTTGTCCATGACCTGAAATAAATTCATCAACACATGCGCTGCTAAAGAGCAAAAAAATAAGACCTACTAACAGATAAGTAAAATTATCTTTTTCAGATATTTTATTATGCATACGATATCTCTTATAAAATAAATTTCTTTGTGATCCTGATTTGATATTCACTGACAAATCGTTGATCAATTTTATTTTTCAGGATTTGCAATTCCTGCTCATTTAATGCTTGTTTAAGGACAATAATAATATTAATAATTTTCATATTATTTTGGTAACCGATAGTAGCATTTTCTATCATGATTTTCTTTTTATGAATAATAAACTCTTCACTTTGTAAACTATTTGTCAACTCAAAGCTCTGTAGACTATCCGCATAAGAGCGATACAAAGGATAAGATAAGATAATCAAAATAATAAAAATAAATCCAAGGCTTTTTTTACTTTTCACCGTATTTGAAAAACCTAAAAATTGAAACGTCAATACAGTTGAAAGCGTAATACCAATCAGATTGGTAACAAAAAGTAAAAAAGCCCCTTCAAAAATATACAGCTCACCTCGACCGATACCTATACCTGCAACAGCAAGAGGCGGTACTAATGCCACTGCAATCGCGACACCTGCAATACTATTTAACAACTCTTTATGTGCTTTTGTGTATGCAGCAGCAATACCTGAAATCACGGCCACTCCCATATCTATCAGGTTAGGATGAATACGAGATTTAATTTCATTACTCAAATCAACCAAAGGCAGGAGCAGAGTTAATAAGGATGAAGCAAAGACCGCCAAACTCACACCTAGAGCAATTTTCATCAATGAGCTTGTCAGCAGTTGATCATCTCCTCTCAATAAGCCCATTGAAAACGATATAATAGGTGACATCAATGGTGCTAATAACATTGCCCCAATCACTATCGCAGCACTATTGGCAAACAAACCAAAACTGGCAAGCAAAGTACTTAACAACATCAGAACGATATAAAGAGAATTGATATTTGCATCGGTTCGTAATTGTAAAAATAAGTCTTTAAAACGTTCTTCAGAGGCAACCGAAAAAAAGGGTAAGCGTGCTTTAAAGTATTTCACACGTTCATTTTCATCGGGTAAATTATCAATACGAATGACTTCTTTTTCGGTATTGGAAACTGGATTAAGTGTCCAAAAATCTTCAGGAGCATTAATTTTTACGGCATGCTTAATAACATTAAAAGTTAATGGGAAAGTCGCATGGTTGTTTTCATCAAGAATAACATCAGGCATCTTTTCCTCTGTTTCATCAAAAGATATTTCCATTTCAAGCGTAACTTGTTTACTTTTAATGTTTGAAACTGCATGAGGTAAAGCATTTTCCTTTTTTATATGAAACACCATAGAAAAAAGAAAAAGAAAGTATTCAACAGCTGAGAAAGGCGACAATATAATTAATGATAGATTATTAGAACGCATGGAATTAGTACGCTGTAATACTCTTGACAGATGACTGCCTTTATTTTGATTAACTATAAATAAGCCACTGGCAACTGTTTTTATTTCTTTATCTTTTTCAGTACGTATTGTTAATTTATCTAAAGACAAAGAAAAAAATTGTTGGATTCCAAGAAAAATATTTTGAAAAAAAGCCTTCATGGATGCATCAGAATGCCAACTTTTTAGTAAAGGAATTCGACCAATAACTGCTTTAAATTGCACAATTTTTCCATTGCACTCTAATAAATTGATTGGCTTTGTATCATCTCTTAAAGCCACTTCAATATTATCTTGAAGCTTACTCGATAGTTGGTAGGAATTTCTTAATAACTTCTGATCTGACAGTGGCAAAAATGCCAAGGTGCATAGCTGCCCATTTGCACTATGGGCATAGGCAAATTCCAGCAATTGATAAATTAACGTCATATCACCACAAAGAATCAGATGATTTGCTATCGATAAATATTCAAGCGGATCGCCAAGAAATTTACTTTTTTCTACCGCAATAATATCAGTGCCATATTCGTTAGCTTTGAGAGTTTCAATAACATCCGTTGACAGTTCATCATAAATAAATAATGCCTGATCCAAATATTTCATAGAGGTGGGTGCTTATTTTGTTTTTATTAAAAATTCAGGTTAAAAAAAAGCCAACGATGACATAGTCATCATTGGCTTACAAGTATTTTTATAAATTTTAGGAGATCTGGAAACAAATTTTTAGAGTGATAATAAACTCATCACTTGTTGTTGAGAAAAATTAGCCTGCCCATGTAATGCAGTTGCTGCATCTCTGAGTAATAAATCTCGATTTCTTTCACTTATCGTTCTAGCATAATCAGTATCCTGGATACGACTTTTTGCAGCTGAGAGATTTTCATCTTTATTAAGTAAGTTTTGACCGATACTTTCAAAGCGATTCATTACCGCCCCAAATTCAGCCCTGTTTTTATTCACCTCAGACATGGATGTATCAAGTACTGACAAAGCACTAGAAGCTCCTCCTTGAGAAGATAAATCAGCAGAGAAAAAACCACTACTGGTCAGATCGCCTTTCATATCAACCGTATTAACCGATACTTGATCGCCTGCATTAGCATCAACCTGAAATTTCAACTCTGAATTTGAATTAAGAAGTTTTTGGCCATTAAATTCAGCTGAGTCGGTAATACGTCTGACTTCATCCTGTACCATGGAAAATTCTGTTTGCAAAGAAGCTCTATCAGTATCACTGAGTGAACCATTAGCACTTTGCATTGCCAATTCCCTGCCACGTTGCATAAGATCGGTTATTTGGGCACTAAAGCCATCAGAGGTTTGTGCCAATGAAATACCATCATTGACATTACGGTATCCCTGATTTGCACCCATAATTTGCGCGGCAAATTGTTCAACAATAGCAAGACCAGCAGCATCATCTTTAGCGCTGTTAATGCGATTACCTGATGACAGGCGAGAAAAAGAGGTCGATAAATTATTATCGTGTCGGTTGAGATGCCGACCTATCGAATTTGTGCTATCAATACCAATCCCCATGGGAGACCCTCCATTTTCATATGTCTTATACTTACATTATCGTCCTAAATTTAAAAAAAAACACTAAAACTGATTATTTTTTAAGCAATTTATTCATTTAATTGGAAAAACGTGATGTGCTTCTTAGTTTAGAAGTGTCTTCTTAGCTGCTATATTTTCCCATCTTAAAAAATTACTAATGGGAAAATATAGCGATTGGATATAAATGTATCTGAAAAAGCATTTAAAAATAGGCTAAATGCCACCTATTAATTCAGCATGGACACCTTTATTTTTCACATAATCTAAGACTTGCATTGAGTTGATATTTTCTGGAGAGAAGTCGACTAGCATCAGATGCCGTCTTGTTGGATTAATATGAACCTTCTCTATACCATAATCATCACAGAGTGAGCATTCTAGCTCATCAAGATCAGGCTGACTAAGTGTTTCATCAATATGTACAACAATTTCAACGTTTTTTCTGGACATAATATTCCCCCGACTAATAGTGTTAAGGAACAAAGTATGATCACTTGATTACTTTGACGTGCATTCTTGAGTATAGTAGTCAGGAATAAGCTGTCAAATAAAAAAAGCCAAAAAAACTAACAATTATTCTATTTCAATCAAAACTGCGGTAAAAAAAGACGAATCGACCTTGTTCAAAATCAACTTTCAAACAAGCTCCATGATAAATTCCATAGTCCACATAGCCCGGTATTGCTGAGTCTGCATGACATTCACTAGCATGCTGAGGTGACTCAAAGTCACGATCTCGGTCATACCAGGATAGTAACATGTGATCTTCAAGTTTTTTTTCTGCCACCTGATTCGCTTGCTGCATAGCTTGCTGATAATCATTCACTGCTGGATTGGCTTCAAATGCAACAATTTCAAGCTGAGAATAATCGGGCTGGTGAATAGTACAAGTCTCTTCTACCTGGTTTGGTACATCACTCATTTAACTCACCACAATTGTTTTAATGTTTACAAACTCATGGATTCCAAACTCACCAATTTCACGGCCATAGCCCGATTTTTTTATTCCTCCAAAAGGTAATCGTGGATCACTCTTTACAAAACCATTCACGACACAAGTACCAGTATCTATCACATCACGAGCCAATCGACGTCCTTTTTCTATATCTCTGGTAAAGACTGCACCACCTAGACCAAATTCAGTATCATTTGCAATCGCAATCGCATCCTCTTCATCTTTGGCACTGATAATAGTAGCAACTGGGCCAAATAACTCTTCTGTAAATGCCGCCATACCTTTTTTAACACCAGTCAAAACTGTTGATGGGTACCACGCTCCCTGTTTGTCAGGAATTTCACCCCCTATTTTTAATATAGCGCCTTGATCAATACTTCTTTGTACCTGCTCATGCAATTCATCACGTAATTTTACTTTAGCCATTGGACCAAAATTTGTTGATTCCTCCAGCGGATTTCCCATTTGATAGTACTTCATCAACTCTATCACTTTCTCTTCAAATTCCTGACGCACAGATTCAACCACAATAAAGCGCTTAGCAGCAATACAAACCTGACCTCCATTGAGCATTCTTGACGCTCCACAACTTGCTACAGCAGCATCAATATCAGCATCTTCAAGAATAATGTAGGGATCGCTGCCACCTAACTCCAGGACACTTTTTTTCAAATTTCGCCCGGCTTCTGCAGCCACTTGCTGACCTGCTCGCTCACTCCCAGTCAATGTCACTGCTCGTATTTTAGGATGTGAAATAATATCAGATGAAGTACGTGAACCCGTTAGTAAAGTACTGAAAACATTACCTGGAAAACCAGCATCTTTAAATAATTGTTCGATAGCCACAGCACAGCCAAATACATTTGAGGCATGTTTAAGGACAATAGTATTCCCTGCCATAATGGTGGGTGCAGCACCTCGAATGACCTGCCAGAAAGGAAAATTCCAGGGCATAATCATATAAATTACCCCCAGAGGCTTAAAAGTAACAAAACTTTCACTATTTTCTGTTTTAATGCTTTGATCAGCCAGATAAGAAGCAGTCTGCTCAGCATAATGTTCACAAACCCAGGCACATTTTTCAATTTCAACTTCGCCCTGACTCACAGGTTTACCCATTTCATTTGCCATCAATTGAGCATAATCCTGTTTACGCTCACGAAGAATTTTTGCCATATTGATAAAGAATTGAGCACGTTCAGAAAAATCCAGTTTTTGCCATTTTAAAAAAGCATTGTCGGTTGCCTCAATAATAGGGGTAATTTCATCCATTCCCCAGTCAGGAAACTCATTTTCTACCGCGTTATTGGCAGGATTAATTGATTTTATGGTACGCTTCATGTTTTTGCCTGTATCATTACTCATACTGCTCATCAGATATAACTTCCTGAGTGTCAGAAGAGTGATTATTTTATTGAAACCTTATATCATTATATAGCAACCTACAGTTTATTTATCCAGGATTACTTTTTATGCCCTTCATTTCAACTATGTATAAATCCAGCATTAATGCCATTCGTTTTAATAAAAATATTAAACTAAAAGCCAAATCCATCCTTTTTTTGCTTTACATTAGCTTTATTCTAAGTGCTTGCTCATCTGTGAGCTCTTTAGTGGGTGGACGTCATAAACATGATTATGCACAAAATTTTGAAACCATGACACGTTATAATTTCTCACCGGCTTCAACACAATTAACAGCCAATCCAGATTTTATTTTTATTCAAAGTTCTGGTGCACAACTAGCCATTGAAAATGGCATGGCAACCAAAAAACTACTTAAGGAGCGACATATGACTCCTGATATGTGGTTAAATTATTATTTTACAGGCGAAGAAGAAATCTCTGTAGGTGAACTCAATAAATTGTTTGAGTACAATTTAGGACTGGCATGGGATGATAAATATGGTACGGGTAAAGGCATTGCCAATAGTGACTACCATTTTTCAAAACGAACCATTATCATCGATTTAGTTTCAAAAGAGAGAAATCGTCTTATTTGGCGTGGCTCTGCACCAACGGGTATTACATCAGATGATAGTGAACGCAATAAACGGGAAGCTTTGGATGAAGCAGTTAAGGTTATTCTAGCTCCTTTCCCTCCACAGAATAATTTTGAATCATTGAAAACCCCAGTTTTTAATGAATAATTTGATTTTATTGAACTATACAAAGACAGGGTAATCTCAAAGAAGATTACCCTGTAGCTAACTTACTTCATAACCACACTGTTTTATATATTCAAACTCATGTTTACTGAAAACCAATTCATATTGAATTTCCTGCAATAATTGTTTTATCCACCCAAGTGCACCCACCTGGTTGTTAAATGATTTCGAATATTTTATTACATCACTCACATAGGCTTGCCAGACATCTGTCAAACTGTATTGCAGATAATTTGATTCAATAACAGCCATAATAATATTGCAATTATGTTCTGTCATTTTACAATCCAGCCTGGATATCATGGCCAATTCTGATGCATCAACAGCGTATTCAGTACACCATGATTTATCAATAATATGATATTGCTGACAATGTTGTTTATGCTTCTTATAAATTCCTTTCTGGGCAGCAATAATTTCTTCGCCAGTCACTATTTCAGATTGACGAACTATCACACCTCTTCCACCATCAACATAATCTACGCTAACAGCCATTTTTTCTCCTTTCCATACGGTCAATTAGATTTTTTTATTAATTTAATTTGTTCTTCAACAGCAACAAATTAACATTAACTTTTATCATTATTTTCTAATATAGTATCTTCAAGGAAGAATTATTTCTTGTCTGTTCTCGCCAATCATTTGACTTTCTACGACAAAATAGAGATAGTATTTCGCACATAAAATTAATAATAATTTATATGTGTAAGCTCTGGAATCTAACTCTAACTTCGAGCCTGGTTTATGAATCTTTCTTACTATTCACCTGCATTAGAAGTCTTATGGAAGTTATTAAAAACAAACCATATCGATCCATCAATTGTATTTTCTAAATACAATTTGCAATTCAGTGATTTAAAAAATACCGAACATCGCGTTCCCTTACAAATCATCCCCCAACTTTGGGATGATGCTTATGAGCTTATTGAATCACCAAGTTTTGGTTTAGACTCTTATAAATACTGGCACCCCAGCTATATGGGTGCATTAGGATATGCCTGGTTAAGCAGTGCAACTTTAAGAGATGGTTTTTTACGCTTATCACGATTCATACGCATCTTAACCAATACAGGACTCATTACTTTTGAAGAGGATGAAACTGAATTTACCGTTATTCTTGATCACCAACAACTTGGAAAAAAACCAGCTCGTTCTGATAATGCATTATCAATAATTCTTCACATGTGTCGTATGAATTATCAGGAAACACTCAATCCATCAAAAATTACATTTTCCTATTCAGAACCATCCTGTGTCAGTGATTATTTTTCCTATTTCAAATCACCTGTATATTTTAATAAACCCTTAGATAGTATTTCTTTCCCTGTTGAAGTTGTTGATACCATATTACCTGGCGGTAACAAACAATTAGCTCAGTTAAATGATCAAGTAATGATCCAGGCTTTAGAAGAACTTAATTCAAAGGAAGGTCATAGTAAATTGGAAGAACAGGTAACCACGATTATTATAAAGCAACTACCGACAGGTCTTGTAACAGGCCAAATGGTGGCGGATGAACTTGCCATAAGTTATCGCAGCCTGCAAAGAAAACTCACTAAGTCAGGAACCAACTTTAAAACCTTATTTAGTTGAACCTGAATAATATGGTTTTAAATCGGGAGTAGTTCCTGATTTACCACCATAGGTTTACTCAGAGTGATAAAGTTTCTGATCAAACC
>JAPHSW010000103.1 GCA_026196615.1 Gammaproteobacteria bacterium
CTACCACTTAGGTAGTAAACCAGACATTTGGAACATGAATCTCAATCCACTATGTATATCATTTTACAATAATAGGTTTGATCTCTGTAAATAATTCAATACGTTCTGCCATAGATTGCGTTAAATAAATTTTATCATCGTCAGTAATCAGCATAACATATTGTACGTTCATTTCTTTGGCAATTTCCTGCCATAACTCAGGACCTGCAATAAATAATGCGGTGGAAGCTGCATCAGCAAGAGCGGCATCTTCTGTCAAAATAGTTACAGACTGAGTTCCTACCGCAGGGAAGCCCGTTCTGGGATCAAGAATATGATGATAACGCTTTCCACCATACTCAAAAAAACGTTCATAATTGCCAGAGGTGAACAAGGCTTCATTATCCTTTAACTCAATGGCTGCAATAATTGCTTTCTCTGATGGGTTGTCAGCATTAGCTGGATTTTTTATCCCAATTTTCCATGCTTTGCCATTTTTTGACCCCAGAACTTTTAAATCACCACCAGCATTGATTAGGGCATTATCAATGCGATGCTTTTTAAGAACAGACATCATTTTCTCAATGGCAACACCTTTGGCAAAAGCTCCAAAATCAAGGGAAACAGCAGAGTTATTACTTGAAAGCTGATCCTTATCAAAGACAATATCTTGCATTTCAGGGTTTTGTGCTAATAAACTTTGAATTTGTTCAGGGGCAGGTATTTTGAACTGATAGTCTTCATTTTCAATCTGATCAAATTGCCAAAGTTTAATAAGTTGTCCAATAGCAGGGTTAAAAAGACCATTGCTTTTTTCTGATAAGTGTTGGCTATCTTTTATCAATTTTATGATGGAAGGTGTGCTGGTGAAGGTTTCAGAACTAGAAAATCTCTGATTGGCTTGTCCAAGATCTCCCTCCTTCCAGGGATGCCATTGAATATGTAAACGATCAAATTCTGAACTAATTTCATTAATAGCTAGTTGAGCCTGAGAGGCATCATCGCTGACAATGCTTATATCAATCAGAGTCCCAAAGGCAAACAACTGTTGCTGATGCATTTCTTTGGTTGGTTCAGATGGCTGACAAGCGGTTAGTAATAATATATAAAAGACTGCTGTGAAAAATCGGAGATTAATGTTCAATTACTGCTCCAGATTCTCTTTCTCCAATCTTCTCTTCAATGACATCCATTAATAAGCCACTAATGTTTAAATTATAGAGAGAATCCAACTCCCTGATACAGGTTGGGCTGGTGACATTTATTTCTGTAATGTAATCGCCAATGACGTCCATGCCAACAAAAATGAGTCCCATCTCCACTAACTTAGATGATACTTGCTCGCAGAGCCAATAATCGCGTTTTGTCAGTGGAACGCCTTGACCCGTACCTCCAGCAGCCAAGTTACCTCGGGTTTCACCTTTTGGAGGAATTCGGGCCAAAGCATAATCTACTGGGATTCCATTAATAAGTAATATTCGTTTGTCACCCTGAGTGATTTCAGGGATAAACCGTTGTGCCATAATATAATGATTGGCATGGTCAGTCATGGTTTCTAAAATAACATTCAGATTGGGATCGTTTTCTTGAATTCGAAAAATGGAATGTCCACCCATTCCTCCTAAAGGCTTCACGATAATATCTTTGTGCTGTTTTAAAAATTGTTTAAATTGGTTTTTATTTCGACTGACTAGAGTTGGTGTGGTGCAATTTGGAAATTGATGAGTGAACAATTTTTCATTGGCATCACGTAATGAACCTGGTTTGTTGACGACTAATGTGCCGCTATGTTCTGCCATTTCAAGGATATAAGTTGCGTAAATGTATTCCATGTCAAAAGGTGGATCTTTGCGCATTAAAATAACATTCAGCTCTGAGAGTGCTATTGTTTGCTGGTCTTGCTTAGGTTCAAGACTATTATCAGGTTCAAGACTGTTATCAAACTGATACCAGCTATCTGACTTATCTTCTACTCGTAGACGTTTTGTATAGGCTCTAGCCTGATTGTTTTCGATAAACAAATCTGACATTTCCATGTAATAAAGTTCATAATTTCGACCTTGTGCTTCAAGCAACATGGCGAAGCTACTGTCTTTTTTTATGTTTATGGACTGGATAGGATCCATGACAATACCAAGTTTTATGGTCATTTTACTCTCTTGTAGAAACATTTAATGTTTCATTATTATAGTCGTTTGATTGTTTAAAAGCAGTCTGTTGTTGTAGAAATGAAGTAAAGAATAATAGAAACTAACAGTCTTTACGGATGGTTTATTAGAATATTCCAATTTACTTGCCGTTTTGTCATGTTTTGAAAAGTCATGTCACCTGTAAAGTCAATATTTTTTTCCTTTTTTTTATTGTTTTATAATGTGTTACACAAATTTGTTAAATAATTCATGAAAATAAGTGGTATGAATACAAAAGTTATGATAAAAATGGTTTTTTAGTTGTAATTTCTATAGTTTGAACTATGCTTTTATACGAACATTTTGGTTTGCTTAGTAAAACTGTACTAATTACAAAACTTGAGTGATGTAAAGATGCAGCAGTTGGTAGTTAATAGAATAGGTTTACAAATTCTGTATAACTCAATAACATCTCTTTTTTTGCTCATGTTACTTTCCTGTCTGCTTTGGGTATTATTACCCCTTTGCTTTGGCAATTACAAATTTTTTGGGGGATAAGTGGGAACTTCTGATTCAAATTCATTGGATGGCTTGAAGGTTATGGTCATCGATGACAGTAAAACAATTCGTCGTACAGCTGAAACCTTGTTAAAAAAATCAGGTTGTGAAGTTGTTACTGCAACAGATGGCTTTGAAGCTCTGTCAAAAATACTGGAACATCGCCCCAATATTATCTTTGTTGACATAATGATGCCGCGTTTAGATGGCTATCAAACGTGTGCACTGATCAAAAATAACAAAATGTTTAAAGATACCCCTGTTATTATGTTATCCAGTAAAGATGGTCTATTTGACCGTGCACGTGGAAAAATTGTGGGTTCAGAACAATATTTAACCAAGCCGTTTACTAAAGATGAACTACTTGGAGCTATTACTCAATACGTTGGATAAACAGTTTAAAACTGTTTTTTTATTTTTACTTTATTTATTTGGTTCTTTGTTTTATGACATGTACTAAATAAGGGGTCATATAAGAAAGGCAAATTATATTACCAATAGTGTACATAACTTATAATAATTATTGCTATAAAGAGAGACTTTTAAAATGGCGCATATTCTTGTTGTTGATGATTCACCTACAGAAACTCATATTATTTCAACTGCTTTAGAGAAACAGGGGCACCGTATTTCTGTTGCAGTTGATGGTAAAGACGGAGTTGAAAAAGCAACACAAATTATTCCTGACCTCATTTTGATGGACGTTGTTATGCCTGAACTTAATGGCTTTCAAGCAACTCGTCAGCTAACAAAAGAACCATCCACTGCCAATATCCCTGTCATAATGGTGACAACCAAAGACCAAAAAACAGATAGGATGTGGGCAGAAAGACAAGGTGCTAAGGGGTACATTACGAAACCTTTTGTTGAAGATGACTTGATTCAAGAAGTGAATCGTTTGTTGTCCTAATTAAAAACTTATTTGTCTCGGGAAAAAAAATGAGTTTTGAGCCCCAAAATCCACAACAGATAATCCAACTGTTGCAACAAATGGAAGCGGATAGCCGTAGAAATGCGGCGCCTCTCCCAATGGAAGATGATGCCAAGTCCTTATGGTCTGGTATTGGTTTTCGCATTGCCCAACATAAATTTGTTGCCCCCATGGAATTTGTTCGAGAAATAATGAAATATCCAACAACCTCTCAGGTGCCTGGTAGTAAGGAATGGGTACGCGGCATTGCTAATATCCGTGGAAATTTACTGCCAGTTTTTGACCTTCAAGGCTTTCTCGGAAAAAAAATGACCCCTATTAAGAGAGAAACTCGAATCTTATCTATTGCTAAGGATCAAATAAATGCGGGTCTGATTGTCGATGAAATTTATGGAATGAAATATTTTGATCAATTAAGTTTTGATGCAAAAATTGGACATGATGTTAAGTGGAAAAATTTTTTTAGTGGTGGTTATGAATTAAATGGTGAAAACTGGGTTGTATTCAATATGCAGCAGCTGGTTGATAGCAGGGAATTTCTTAATGTAGCCAACTAATTTAAAGTGATTTAAATGACTATTTTGCTAAATTTGTGTATTCGTGATTTATGCAAAATAAGATACTGAAGTTAAAAAATTAAAAAAATAACATATAATTTTTACAAGTGATGATTTAGGAGCTGATAAAAAATGCAAGGTGAAACTACAAATAAAAAGAGCGTCTATTTGCCCTTTACACTTCTGATCCTCTTCGTGGTCGCCATGGTTTTCGTTTATTGGATGGCCTTTACTAAAGAAAATCACGATACACAATACCTGTCACTGGTTGTTGAACAACGGGTTTTATCCCAGGGTTTAGCAAAATCAGCGACATTGGCTGCGGCTGGTAATGAAGATGCTTTTGCCACATTGCGACAATATCAGAAAGAGTTTGGAAGCAATATGGAAGCATTGGCTGAGCTTGACGCAGAAACAGGTGAAAGTTCATTGCCAGAAAGTGCTCAAAACGTTTATGACATCCTGAATAGAAGTTGGAAAGATTATAACAACCACATCAATACTATTTTAAATAGTCAGGAAACCATTCTGATTTTATCAGAAGATATTAAAGCCATTAATGAGCAAATGCCTGACATGCTGAATGCTTCGAATGAAGTCGCAGAAATTTTAGTTGATGGTAACTCTCCTACTCGCCAGGTATATTTGGCAACTCAGCAGTTGATGTTTATTGAACGTATCACGGGTAATATTTCTGTGATGATGTCTGGTAGTAATGATGCCGCACAAAGTGCTCAACGATTTGGTCTGGATACTGCTACATTCAAACGTGTATTAGATTCCTTACTCAACGGCAGTAAAATGTTAGGTGTTGGTCAAGTTGAAGATCCTGATGCGTCAGAATTGTTGCATGAAGTGGCTAAGTTGTATGATGAAATTAAGACAAAAGTCGCTGATATTCTGGAACGCTCTCCTGAAACATTTGAAATTAATAATAGTGCGATGTCACTTTATAATAATTCTGAAATTTTATTACAACAAATTGGCTCACTTGGAAATACTTATCAGGAGGCCGTTGCTGATGATACTACTCTTTCTTTAACAGGAAATGCTTTAGCTGGTGCAACTGTTATCATGTTTTTCATGATTGGTGCTTTATTAATTTCTCAAGAGAAACGTGTTGCTCGTGAAACGGAAGAACAACGTAACGAGGTTGAAGCTCAGAATAATAAAAATGAAGCTGCTATTATGCGTCTACTTGATGAAATGGGAGCATTGGCAGATGGTGACTTAACGACACATGCCACTGTAACAGAAGATATTACAGGTGCAATTGCTGACTCAATCAACTACACCATTGATGCACTGCGTAGTCTGGTTACGCAGATTAATGACACAACTGTACAAGTATCGTCAGCAGCACATGAGACACAGGCAACAGCTATGCATCTTGCTGAAGCAAGTGATCAGCAAGCGACTCAGATTACTACTGCGAGTAGTGCGGTTAACCAAATGGCTGCTTCCATTGAAGAAGTATCATCCAATGCAAATGACCTTGCAAACGAAGCGAGTACCTCGGTTGAAATTGCAAATAAAGGTTCCATGGTTGTACAAGATGCTATTAGTGGAATGGACACCATTCGTGAACAGATTCAGGAAACATCAAAACGTATCAAGCGATTGGGTGAATCTTCTCAGGAAATTGGTGATATCGTTGAAATTATTAATGATATTTCAGAGCAAACAAACATTCTGGCATTAAATGCAGCAATTCAGGCAGCGATGGCTGGTGATGCTGGTCGTGGTTTCGCGGTTGTTGCGGATGAGGTTCAGCGATTAGCGGAACGTTCAGGTAATGCGACGAAACAGATTGAAGCTCTCGTTAAAACAATTCAGGCTGATACCAATGAGGCCGTTATTTCAATGGAACGAAGTACTTCTGAAGTGGTTCAAGGAGCGCGTCTTGCACAAAATGCGGGTGGCGCACTGGAAGAAATTGAGCATGTATCATCCTCTCTAGCTAAATTGATTCAGGCTATTTCTGATACGACTAAACAACAATCGGTTGCTGCGGTGAGCATTTCGGATTCGATGAATGTGGTACAGGAAATTACTACCCAGACATCTGCTGGTACGAATGAAACTGCTGCATCGATTGGTAACCTGGCTGAGTTGGCGAATGATTTGAGACAATCCGTTGCTGGCTTCACTCTACCTGAATAATATAACGGCTTATATAACAATATTAAATAGTGACTTTTGTTTGCAGCTTATAAATGAGTGAAGAAAAGCATGAATCTTATTCTGTATCACATCACTTGTTTAACAAGAGTTTGCCGGATTTAGAGGGATTTCTGAGTTAATGGCAGTATTAAGTGGTTCCCTATCCTGTTTCGAGCAGATGGATGATGTTCAGTTTAATCATTGGACCTCTTTGCTTGAAAAAAGAACGGGCATGCATTTGCCTAAAGAAAGACGTTCATTTTTAGAGACCAGTCTTGGTTTGAGGATGAAAGAAATAGGCATACAAAACTTTGCCGCCTATTACCAACATCTACAATGTGAAAAGAACGGAGAAAAGGAATGGTTGACTTTAGTTGATCGTCTAACTGTTCATGAAACTCGTTTTTTTCGTCATCAACCATCACTGGATTTTCTGGAACAAATTATTTTGCCAGAATTATTTAACTCTGAACCTGATAGAAAAAAATTACAAATATGGAGTGCTGGCTGTTCGACAGGGGAAGAAGCTTATACTCTGTGCATGATTGTCGATCAATTTTTAAAAAAACAATTAAAGAACAGTCATTGCTATTTGGCAGTGACAGGAATGGATATCAGTATTCCTGCTTTAGTCACTGCACGAAAAGCAATTTATGATAGATATAAGATCCGTCATGTACCAGGAGAGTATCTGGAAGATTATTTTGTACAACAAAACGATGGTCGTTACCAGATTATTGATGGATTAAAAAAACGAATTTGTTTTGTTCCGTTTAATCTCATCGATATGAAAAAAACACTTTTGGAACCTATGGATATTATTTTTTGCCAAAATGTGTTGATTTATTTTAATCGTGATAGACGTAAACAAATAATACATCAGTTGGTTCAACGATTAAAACCGGGAGGTTTTCTGGTATTAGGAGCGGGAGAGTCTTTAAATAATCCTCATCCTGAATTGGAAAAAATAGAATTTCCGAACTCATTAGCTTTTTCAAAAAAGATGTTGTAACAATAATATTTTGAACAGCTCAAGCATCAAATGAATAGAAAAAAGATAGAATAAGACCTTGGAGTAAAAATGGCGACCGATTTTGAACATGGCGGCCTGAAATGGGTGATTGATGAGATTTATGAAACCCTAAAGCAGGCTCGAGTGCATTTTGAATCCTTTGTTGAGGATGAAGAGGATAACTCTCAATTACAATTTTGCACAACCTATTTGCATCAAGTTGCTGGTAGTCTAAACATGCTTGAGCTCGGTGGTGCGACATTGCTTGCCGAAGAAATGGAATTGCTTTCACAGGCAATATACGATGATAATGTTGCTCGACGTGAAGACAGCTTTGAAGTACTTATGAGGGCATTAATCCAACTGCCTGACTATCTTGAACGTTTGGATCGTGGGGCTCGTGACCTTCCAATGGTCCTACTGCCATTATTAAATGATTTACGGGCAACTCGTGGAGAAAAATTACTCACAGAAGGCGCTGTTTTTTCTGCAAATATTACACTTGATAATATTACTCCAGAGCCAGACAATGGGATTGATCCAAGCCAACTCGCCAAAAAAATTCGTCATCATTATCATTTAGGCCTTTTAGGCTGGTATCGTGATAGTGAAAGTCTTGCCAGTATTAATAAAGTTAAAAAAGTGGTTTTTAAACTTAAGGAAAGTGTTAAAACACCCATTTTTTTCCAATTATTCAGTTTGATGGAAGCTTTTATTGAAGGCTTAATGGACAGAAGTATTGATTCCAGTGCTTCTACAAAACTACTTCTAGGACAGGCTGATCGTTATATTAAGCAGTTAATTGATAAGGGGGAGTCAATTGATGCTTATACTAACAATGATGAGCAAGAACTCCAAAGCTTGAAGAAGAACTTACTATTTTATATTGCCCACAGTGATAGCTCAAATGGCCTTGAAGATTCAGCAATTAATACGATAAAGTCATTTTATAATCTTGCAGAAGTTGTTCCTGATGAAGATGAGATAGAAGATGCGCGTGCCAGTATGGGAGGGGCAAATGCGGATCTAATGGAAACTGTAACAGGTGTTATTCTAGGTGACTTGGCAAATGTTAAAGAACAGTTAGATGTTTTTGTTCGTAATGTGAGTGAGTCTACTGAAACATCAGGCTCTATTTTGGCTGAAGAATCTGAACATAAAGAAAGTCTTGACGTTATTATTACCACAATGACTCAAATTTCTGACACGCTTGCTATGTTAGGTCAAAATGCTCCTCGAGGTGTATTACAAGAAAAAATTGAGCAGCTTAAATCCATGCTTGATAATGGACAGTTACTAGAACGTACTGCTTTGATGGATATTGCAAGTGCTCTCTTATATGTTGAATCTGCTGTGTCAGAAATGGGACAAGGTGGATTGTTTACTCATTCGGATGAGGATGAAAACATTGATCTAACAAAGATCGATATGACAGAACAAGAAAAAAATGTTCTTCTACGTGATCTGATAGATGAAGCTAAAAAAGAATTATTAAAAGCGAAAGAGGGTATTGTTTCCCTGATTGATACTTTTGCTAATGATGTTCAAAATCCGGAACAAAATGAACAAAGTATTAATATTGTACATAATAGCCTTCAATCTCTTGGCGGTGTGCTCGATATTTTGGAAAAAGAACAAGGTTCACAAATTGTAAAAGATTGTGCAAATTTCATAATTAATAGCATGATTATAGATGATGTGCTCGCCCCAGAAGAACAACAACAACATTTGGCTGATACTATTACTGCATTGGAGTACTATCTTGATGCAATAGCTGAGAATCAACAGGATCTTTCTATTATTGAAAGTGTTGCACAATCAGGAATTGATCAACTTCTTGGACGTGAATCAGATGCAGCGAGTTATGAATCTGAATTGAGTAAAACACTAGCTGTATGGATGGAAGATGTTTCTGTCGCTACATCAAGAGAAAATTTACTCAAAGCGGTTATCTCTGTAGCGGAACAAGTAAAATTACTCCAAAATGATAAAGCTGAAGAAATTGCTCATCAAATGAAGTCAATGATCAGTCTTGTTGGTGATAAACAAGATTCACTCAGTGATGATATATCCAGTACTTTACGTTGGGCTACAGAAACAATAAATCGGATTATTTGCAATGCGACTGAATTAAAAGAGAGCAGCATTGTAGATAATGAAAAAAAAACAGTCGAGGAATCTAAGTCATTAACTAGTGAAGAACCTAAAGAATCAGGAGCTGAGAATGAAATTCAGAGTGATACTTTATTAGCAACAGAAGAAGAAAATATAACTGTAGAAGAAGCTATTGATGAAGAAGAGTTCCTGACTAAACAAGATGTTCTTCCAGATAGTAATGATGATATTTCTCTAATCTCCCCTCAAGATGAACCAGCAATAACAATAACCCAACCAATTATTGATGATCCTGCAAAAGATTACCCTGATATAAAAAAGCTTGAAACTTCCGATGATGTCGATCCAGAAATTATGGAAATCTTCATAGAAGAAGCTCAAGAGGAAATTGAAAAAATTTCCACGCTATTTCCCCAATGGAAATCAGAACAAGATAGTATGGAAGCTTTAACTGAAATGCGTCGCTCATTTCATACTCTCAAGGGAAGTGGTCGCCTGGTTGGTGCTTATGAGATGGGAGAATTTTCATGGGCTTTTGAAAATATGATTAATCGCATTATCGATGCGACAATCAGTGCAG
>JAPHSW010000056.1 GCA_026196615.1 Gammaproteobacteria bacterium
CTCTATCTTAAATATTGGTATGTCCAAATCATCTATTATACAAGGACTGGATGATGAAGAGGTTGAAGAAGTTGTTGATAAAACAGTCGTTCTAGACAATACAGCAAAACTCTCAGTAAAAGAAATGGATAAGAAAATAAAAGAGGCAACTTCCGTTATGCCTTCTAGAGCTAGAGAAAAAGCTAATAATATATTTTCTGATGATGACATTTCTGAACCAGAAACTGTGTTAAAAGCAGGTATTGATGATATCAGTGCAATGTTAAAAGATGATTATAGCGTGACAGATATATTTCGACTTTGTTTGGAAGTAATGCATCGAGCCTTTCAATTTGATCATGCTGTAGTTTGTATGGTTAATAATAAGAAGAAAATGATGGAAGGTAAATTTGGTTATGGTATTAATAATGCGTTTTTAGCTCAGTTCCAGTTTAGTATGAAATATAGGCCTGACGTCTTTCATTTATCGTTAGATAAGGGAGTTGATGTTTTTATTGCAGATACACAAGATGATAAAATTTTAAAAAAAATTCCCGCCTGGTATCAACAGATTATAGAAGCAGAAACCTTTATTGTTTTACCAGTCATGGTAAATAAGAAGGCTATTGGCTTATTTTATGGTGATCGTTTTAAAACAGGAGAATTGATTATTAAGCAGCATGAATTAAAGTTAATGCAGAAACTTAAATTTTTGGCATCTGAAGCTTTAATCAAAAAGTATCAGCGTTAATTTGTATTAACGACAATTAAATATTCCTTTATTATTTTTTATATCCGGTGTTTGTATTTTGGCGGAATCCTGTTTAGGAAAAACCATATTCTTAATATGAATGATGGGTGTTAATAGTACTCAGGTAAATTCTATGAGGATAATGGAAATATTATCTTCACCACCGGCAAGATTAGCTTCAATGACTAATTGTTCGGGTAACTTTTCAGGGCTGTGTTCATATTGTATAAGCATATCCAATACTTTTTCGTCACTCACCATCGTTGTTAAACCATCTGAACAGAGTAGTATTTTTTCTCCCTTTTTTGCGGGGTAGAGAGAAACATCTGGAGCAACTTCGGGATAAGGGCCCAATGCTTTTGTCAGGACATTTGCTGGTGGTTCATCACCTTCAAAACACTTGTCTTTCCATAGTTGGAGTAATGAATGGTCGGTACTAATTTGAGTCAATTCTTGCTTATAATAAGAATAGGCTCGACTGTCACCTACATTGAAAATGACAGACATTTTTTTCTCAGGCAAATACCAACATCCGACAATGGTTGTGCCCATTCCTTTGCCTTCACGGAGGCCACGTTCATTGTTGGCTTTATTGATTGAGACATTGGTTTTTTCAATGGCTGTAGTAACAGCAGAGAGTTCAGGAAATTCAACATCATTATGAGATGAATTTGTTGAGTTTGAGTGCTGGATTAATGCATTTTCGACAATATCAGCAGCCATTTTACTTGCCACTTCACCGGCTTGATGACCTCCCATTCCATCGGCCAGAATGAACAGAGTGTTTTCTGGATTTAGTCGTATATTATCTTCATTATGCTTTCTGGCTCGACCAGTATCTGTCAGACCATAGGCTTTACATTTTATTGAAAGGAAGCGTGTTAGCATAAATTACTTGAGTACCTTCTTAAAACCTTATTTAAAAAAAGTCTATTCATGTAATCATAGCCTACTTTGAAAAAAAAGCACGTGCTGTCTGTTGCATTTCAGGAATAGATTTTAGCAGCATCCACCACTTGAATTATTATTTTCTGAACTTGATGTATCGAAAGGTAAGTCTGTCCCACAGCCTGAAAAAATACCAAAGTGTTTATTCATATCACCATAAAAATCAAAATCTGCTTTAAAGCGAGTTTCCTGTAGCATTCTCCAGGTATTGCCACAAACAGGAAAGTGCCGTCCCTTTTCTATTGTATGATGTTTATCCAAAATAAATAACTCCTCATGGTGAGGAATGGTCCCCTTATAGACTACGGACTGACCATAGTCTTCGCAAGCACTTTCTAGACCATCCAATTTAAAGAGGCGATAGGTGGCAGAATAGAAGTCAATATGACCAATGAGTTTTTCAATTTTATTATTATCAATGGCTAATGGGCGATCTTCTACCAATCTGGGATCAAGAAAGCCACATTTCTTTGCAAGATTTAAAAAATCATTCCAATACAGTGCACCACTTAAACATTCACCGTATAAAATAGGATCTTTAACCAGAGCTTCAGGGACACGACGGTCACTGTAGACATCAGAAAAATAAAGTTCACCACCGGGCTTTAATACACGATATGCTTCTTTTAGCACAGATTCTTTATCTGGTGATAAGTTGATGACACAATTAGAAACAATAATATCAAAGCTATTATCTTCCAGATCAAGCTCATCCAGTTTTTCAATATAGCCTTTTTTAAAGGCTATATTTGGCTTTTTATAATTAAATGCTTCAGTGTGATAATCAATGTATTTATTTGCAACATCCAATTGTTCATCGGTCATATCGACACCAAGAACAAAACCATTTTCACCAACTAATTGAGAAAGAATATAACAATCTCGACCTGAACCACTTCCTAAGTCCAGAATGCGCATACCTTCGAGTTTTTGAGGGCGAACTAAACCACAGCCATAATAGCGTGAGGCAACTTCGGTATGAATTTTACTCATTGCCTGCTTTATATGATCGGGCATATCAGTATCAGTACAACAGGCATCTGTTTTTAAATCATTTGATGATTGTAGTACTTTGCCATAATAATCTTTTACTTCTTCAAACATATAACGCATTCCTGAGCATTGAGAAAAGGAAATAATATACAAAAAACAGTGATAAGGAAAGTAACATAGGGTGTTACTGCTCATATTTCGCTAAACAATAAGCTCTGTTTCTTGAATAAACTTATAAGATCTCCTATCCTTGAAATTAATGGAAAATTATAAGAAGTTTAAAGTAATTATTTGATTAGTCGAAATATTTTATATGAAATATAAGCTAAATTTTTTATTTCGGTAAAAAATTACCAGGTGAAATATTGTGATAGTAAATTGTAGAGTATCAGGTCTTAAATTAACTAAAGTGAAGCGTGTGTAATGGAAATACCTCCTGTTTATTGGACATTATTAGGTGAAATTGCATTAATACTGATTGGTGTACTGGCTACAGTGATCATTGTTGTTTTAAAAGATCGAAAGAAGCTTAAAGAATATTCGCATTATCTTAAAGATGTCATCAAGAAACTCAAGAAAAAATTAGCGCAACATGAAAGCGAACAAAGTCAGGAAAGAATACTTGAACTGTTAAATGGTCTTATTGAGCATGTCCGAGAGCAATATCAAGTCCGATTTGGTAATACTCTTGCGCTAAATGAAGAATCAAAAGAGGATGATGAGTCAGAAGAGGATGCTGACAAAGCTGATGATCTTCCCTCCGTTGAAAAATTTGTTTTTATTGCGGGCTTTCAAACAATTATTGCTGAATTAAGTGCTTTGGAGAATAGCAATGATCCTGACGTGACCTGGACAAAAATTCAGAATGAATTAACACCACTTTTTCAAAATTATCTTGATCCCATTCTTTCTGAACAAAAGGAGATTGTGCAGTCTATATCTGAAGATACAGATGATGAAAATCTTAAAGCACAACTTGAGAATTCCAATAAGCGTATTGAAAACCTGGAAAAATTTAAACAACTGTATTTTGATCTGCAGAGTAAACTTAGCAATAGTGTGGCAGAAATTGAAGGTTTGAATCAGCAGATATCAGATCTAGCTGAGGGTAGTGATAAGTTTGATGATATCAGACAGCTGATTGAGAAAAACAAAACTCATTATTTAGAAATGGGTCAAATGATAGGTATGGATAAAGAACAACACCATTCCAGTGTTGCCAATTCTATGGACTATAGCGATGCCATTATTAACGAACGTAAAGATGAAATTAAAAGATTGAAAAGCCAGATTGCACAACAATTTGAAGATATCTGGAAATTACAAAACCGTGCATCAGATAGTGCTGCAACACCTCCAAGTTCAGAGGAACTCAGTTCGGGCATTGAAACCATCTCACGTAATTTGAAAGATGCTGAAATGTGTATTGAAACTATGGATATGGAAATACAGACACTGACTTCAGAAATTACCAACTTAAGAAATCAACTAAAGGAACAAAGTGATGTAGCTTCACCTGAACAAAAGCAAGCTTTAGAAGAAAAAGAAGCAATGATTGCTCGTTTTTCACAGGAAAGTAAAGAGCTTATGAGTTGTATTACTGGTCTTGAAGATGATAATCAAAGTCAAAATGAGCGTATAAAAGAGTTGGAAAAAAAGTTAGTGGATGGTAGTGACTTTAAAGAAAAGTACCTAAAATTGGAGGCAGAATACTCCAATATGGAGTCAAAATATCTGGAAGCAATGAGTAAGTAAGGTTTGGAACTGAGATATTAATGGAATGTTGCAAGCTGTTAGTTTTCAAAGATATCTTGCTGTATATAATCTTTATTTTTGGCAGTGTGTGCAGTAAACCGTACTGCGATTTCCAAGTCGGATTTCTTTGAGTGGCTTTTTGCATGTAACACAGGGTTGATCTTTACGGCCATATACCAGTAACTCTTGTTTAAAATAACCAGGTTTGCCTGTTCCTCCTACAAAATCTTTTAGAGTGGTTCCACCTTGAGCGATAGCTTCTTTGAGTATTCGTTTGCTTTCGATACATAATTTTTCATAACGCTGTTTACTGATTTTGCCTGCTGCTCTTTTAGGGTGGATACCGCTGGCAAATAAGGCTTCATTTGCGTAAATATTGCCAATACCCACCACAACCTTGCTGTTCATTATGAATTGTTTAATGGCAACTGTTTTTTTTCTGGATAATTTAAACAAAGTGTCAGCATTATACTCATTAGATAATGGTTCAGGGCCTAAATGACTTAATAATGGGTGCTCATCTATAGGAGCTGTCGTCCAAAGGACTGCACCAAAACGTCTGGGATCTTTTAGTCGAAGTGCATTGCCATTAGCAAAACACAGTTCAACATGATCATGCTTATCATAAGGGCTATGAGGAGGAATGATTCTGAGGCTGCCAGACATGCCCAGATGGATAATAAGTGTGCCTCTATCAGTAAAGAGTAAAAGATATTTGGCTCGACGTTTAATTTTAGTAATGCTTTGTTGAATTAATTGAGTTGCAAGATCATCAGGAACTGGCCAACGTAGTCGTGCATTTCTGATGTTGACCTGGGTGATTGGGGAGTTTAAGACGTGCGAAGAAATTCCCTGAAGTGTGGTCTCAACTTCAGGAAGTTCGGGCATGGCTTAAGCTTTGTAAAGCTAAACGGTACTTATTTAATAATGCTGTCGTCTTGAAGGACAAAATTAATTGCTTTCAAAGCGTCCTAATGGGCGGTTAAAAGTATAATTCAGGGGGGCTTCAACCAATGCATCACCAGTTTCGCCAAAATTTTCTCCAGGAACACTGAAGACCAGGCCAACACCTTGCAAAATAAGGCCAACACCACTTCCAACGATGCCTAAAGGACGAGCCAAAGCAATATCTGCGATAATGTCTTGATCGTCAATAGCTTCTGTTTGATAACGGCTTTCAGCAAAGCTTGTAGATGCTGTTGTGATCAGTAGAGCAAATAGCACTGTGTTTATTATTGTTTTCATTTTTTTTCCACTTGTTCTCTTTACTTAACTTATTCTTAACATCTTTCTTTAAATGCATGTGAAATACAGGTAAATAATTCAAAACTTAATTATTTAAGAAAGACAGTCATACACCAATAATAGTCAGGTAATTTCTCTAAAGCAAGCTTAAGAGCTTGAAAGTATTAAATCATTCACATTTTTTATAAAAATGAGAGCTTTAGAAGACTTTTTTATAATAATTTCTTAACTTTAGTTTTTTGGATTAGTTGGAATGGGTAAGAATTCGGTCAGTTGTTTTAACATTTGAGAACTGATCCAGTATGCAATTTGTATATCGGTACGTAATAGCTTGATTTGTTTATCGTCTTGAATAATCAGGTAATGAATTTTACTTGCTGTTGCATTCTTTTCACCAAAAGGGATAAAACTTATGGTAATACCAGGACTGTTCATTAATTCTTCATTACTGATTGATAGAGTAATATTGGTTTCAACTTTTTTAGCTCTGCCATGCTGCCAATATTGAATTAATTGAGCAATACTATCAGAAGAGGCATTGGGAGCATTATCGAGTGAATCTGTTTTTAATTCCCAGCGTCCTTTTTTTATGCTTAATTCTTTATCAAGCCATGTGATATTTTTGAGGCTGGCCTGAGGTGGTAAAAAGGTAGGTGAAATAAAGGTGTCCAAATTTGCTCTTAATTGATAAAAAATGACACCATTTATGAGATGGACTGTGTTATTGCCAGTAAGGATATTGTCACTAATGTTCATTGCGTATCGTTGACGATTAATGGGGTCTTCACTACCAAGGATCAATTTTGTTTCATCAAGCCAAACTGAAACAAAAGGTTTGTCTAAATGATAGCGGTTTAAGTCATTTTCAGTGCTTTCAAACTGTGAATAACTCCTTTTTTCAGCAAGTGATGTAATCGTATTAACTCGTAAGCTATTGGCAGGTAACTGATAAGGCTCCTGTAAAAACCAACCATTAGTTTGCTTTTGCAGCTTTATGGAACCAATATCCTGACGCTCAAGGATGATGGTATTAATTTTTTTTGCTTTTAAGGTGCTGAGATATTGGTGTACAACAGGGTGTAAACCAGGTTGAAACCAGGCAATAAAAGATAAAATGATAATGGCGATAAAAAGAATTCCATTGTTTCTAGCAATGGCTTTAACTCTATTATGATGCAGTGACATTATCGGTTACGCCTCTTGAGCCAAATAAGAGCACCTGTTAATGTCAGCAGTCCTGGTATAATAAATAGAAAAAAGCCTCCCAATAGAGATAATGCTGTAGGTGATAACTCTAGAATGATGTCATCTTTTACACGGGTAGGAATGGCAATAAATTGTTCATCATGACTGAGCCAGTTGACAATATTCATTCCCATATCCAGATTACCTGCATTACCCAAAAAGGTATTAGATAGAAAATCTCCATCTCCCATAACAATAATGCGTTGTTCTTTATTTGTATATTGTGTTTTGTTTTGAGTCTTGTTTGGTATGGATTTCTGTGAATTTTCCTGATTAATTTGACGGCTTAAAGTCATACCAATGGTGATAGGGCCAATTATGTCCAAAAGATCGCTAAAATGAACTTGCTCTTTTATGGGAGAAGTCTCAATCCAACTGCGCTCTATTGTTGTTAAAAAAGGTGTTGTATCAAAACGTTCAGCCGAATTTGAACTTGAATTGGAAGAGATACTCAGATCTTTTTCAGAACTATCTTCCTCTTTTTTAATGGTTTGTTGTTCTTCATCATCCAGGTAAGTAGGTAAACGCTCTATTCCAGCTGCTTGTGGAAATAAAGTGACCGTAGAAAAACCATTATTAATTGGATGTCTGGGATAGTCTGTAATAACAGCATAATCTGGACGGGTAATTCCATACTGTTGTGTGGTCGGATCAACCACTACACCGTCGAGAAATTCAATGCCTAACAACTCTGACAAAGGTAATAAACCATGCATGGGCTGATTTTGTGTGATTTTTAATGGTTCGCCTAACCAGAGTAAATTGCCTCCTGCTTTGACATAGTCAATAATCAAACGCACTTCGCCAGGTAAGAAAGCTGCCTGAGGACCTGCAATGACAAGAACAGAAACATTCTCAGGAATGCTCATTTTTTTTGCAAGGTTCAGTGTTTCCACTATAAATCCTTGCTTGGTCAAATGAGAGCTAAAAATATTCAGGTCGAAATTCGCTTCACGTTCTGGACTTCGTTCCCCATGTCCCTGAGTGAAAACAATGGTACGTTCCTGAGCACGAATAAGTCGGTGCAATGTATTACTTAGATCTTGTTCTGAAAGTTCAGTTAAGTGTTCTTGTCGCCCCTGATAATGAATGATCATTTCACCATCAACAACGATATTTAAACTGCGAATTTTTTCTGGGTCATCATTGGGATTAATGAATTTCAGTGAAATGTCAGATTTTATATGCTGATAACGAGCAATGAGTTCCTTTACTGATTGTTTAATACGCGGGTTGCTTGTGTAAGAAGTAATTTCAACGGGTGCATCAAGAGTTTCTAATAATTGCAAGCTGATTTCATTAAGTGAATTTTGGTTATTAACAGTCCAGTCAGCAAGATAAATATATCGGTTACTTAAAAAGGCTAAGAGGCCAATAATAATTAAAAATTGCATGGTAAAAAGAATATTTTGCCATTTTAAATGTTTAGTTGAGTGGTTGTTTATTTCCATAACGCTTATCTGTAAAGAAATCCTTAATGAACAATTTTAGTGAATGAAATTCATAGGCTAATGAGGCAAACGTAAACGTTCCAGTCGGCGAACACTGAGTACTAAAAAAAGACAAATAAATAATAAGAAATAGATGATATCAGCTGTAGAAAAAATACCTTTTAGTAAGGGCTCAAAATGGTTTAATAAAGAGAACCAGGTCAAAACGTTTTCTCCTTCTTCTGCAATTGTGGCTTCCATATTGGCATCATTTGCCCAGTTAATTATCCATAAAAAAAGGAGTAAGCCAAAACTGCTGACCGCTGCAATGGCAGGTTGTCTGGTTAAGGTGGACATATAAAGTCCTGCGGCAGCAAAAGAAGCTAATACCAGGGAAAGGCCTAAAAGCGCAGATAATAACTGCCCCAAATCAATGGCAGCTCCAAGAAGCAGAGACAAAGGCATAAGCGCTATCATTATAATCAAGATAAGCAAAAAGCCTAAAACACCCAGATACTTACCTAAAATAATTTGTGTCATAGAAATGGGTGCACTGAAGAGTAATGGGAGTGTTTGATTTTTTTGTTCTTCACTGACTAAGCGCATGGTTAATAAGGGGACTATCAATAATAAAATAATTGCTGCTCCTCCCAATAATGGAGCAATGACTAAATCTGTGATACCTGGAGACTCTTCCAGAACAGCTAATTTAGCCTGTAATTGCATGTAAGTTTCCAGTTGACTGAGAAACTGATAGCACATAATCAGCTGCATGACAGCAAGCATTGCCCAGGAAAGAGGTGATAAAAACAGGCTTTTTAGTTCACGCAATGCAATTAATTTAATCACTTTCTGCCCCCTGCTCTAATTGCTTTTTGAAATCAGATGTTTCAACACAAGTCAGTGACATAAAAATATCTTCGAGGGTTTGTTTTTCAGGAAAGATTTCGTACAAGCCCCATTGGTGTTGATTGGCCATACTAATTAACTGTTGGGAAATTTTTATAATGACATCTGAATTGCTTTGTTCTGAAGTTTCATGTTCGTCAGCAATAGAAGAGCAATGCAAGATCAGACTATTTCCATCTTGATGTACTTCACTGATACCCTCAAGTGATTTAATTTGATGAATATCAACAGGCTTAGAGCAACTCATGCGCAAAGTATGCGTCTGCATGTGTTGATTTAATTGTTTGATTGAAGAGTTAAAAACCAGCTTACCCTGATTGATGATCTGGACATTATCACAAATAGCTTGAATTTCAGGAAGAATATGGCTTGAGAGCATTACACTATGGGTTTGTCCCAGTTCTTTAATGAGCTTTCTTATTTCTATCATTTGGATGGGATCGAGGCCCACAGTGGGTTCGTCCAATATAACAATATCTGGAGAATGGATAATGGCTTGGGCAATGCCGACTCTTTGTTGATAGCCCTTAGACAAGTTATTAATGATTCGCTTGCCATGTTCAGTTAAACCACAACGTTCTTTAGCCATATTCATGGCTTGTTGAACATTTGATTTACTGACTTTATTTAATTTTGCGCAGTAATTAAGGTACTCATCAACACTAAGCTCTTTATAGAGTGGAGGAGTATCAGGTAAATAGCCGATTTTTTCTTTGGCTTCAATAGGGTTATCTAATAAATCCATTCCAGCTATTTTAATACTGCCATGGGTAGGTGCTAAATTACCAGTGAGCATTTGCATAGTGGTTGATTTGCCAGCACCATTGGGACCAAGAAATCCCAGAACTTCACCACGCTGTAAGGTAAAATCAATATTATCAACAGCAATGGTTGGATCGTTATTTTTGTTACTACGAAAAAAGTGACGAGAAAGCTGACTCACCTCGATTAAAATTTCACTGTCCATATTGATATTGACTGTACTTATAAGCTAAATGTGGTTTATCGATGAAGTTACTATTGTTTATCTTTGGTTTTTATTTTTCGTGTTATCCGCAAATATGATTGTAGCACGATTATTCTGGGTTAAACTGAATGAAGTGATACTATTTATTAATACTGAGCGGTAAAATGGAAAATTGAATTCCTGGATACATAAAATTTAGAGTATTTTAATGACAGCTTATGATTTCTAACAGCTCAGAACAACAATTATTAGATTCAATACGTATTTTGGGGGTTGATACTGGTGGAACATTTACTGATTTTGTTTATTACGAACAAGGTCAGTTAAAGATTCATAAAGTTTTATCAACACCTCATGCGCCTGAAGAAGCAATTTTGAAGGGAGTTAAAGACTTAGGCCTGAATAAACAATTGGATAATTTATCTATTGTGCATGGCTCAACTGTTGCAACGAATGCTGCACTGGAAAAAAAGGGAGTTAAAACTGCTTATATTAGTAATGAAGGATTGGCGGATGTCTTAACAATTGGTCGTCAGGCACGTAAAGAATTATATAACCTATGCCCAAAACCCGAAGTTGCTCCAGTACCCCGTTCATTATGCTATGAGGTAAGTAGCCGAGTTGATGCCAATGGTGAGCGCTTATTGTCAATCAATGATGATGACTTGCAACAACTCAAGCAATTTATTCAACAGCAACAACCAGAGTCAGTTGCGATTAATTTGTTATTTTCTTTTTTAGATGATCAGGATGAATGTCGAATAGAAGACTATTTGAGGGAAAAATTCCCTGATTTATTTATTTCACGTTCATCTGAAATTTTACCTGAATATAAAGAATATGAGCGAGGAGTTGCTACCTGGTTAAATGCCTGGGTTGGTCCGTTGGTTCAGGGATATTTAAAGCGCTTAACTCAGGCAATACAACCAGCACAACTTGCTGTTATGCAGAGTTCTGGAGGTACAATTGCAGCAGAAAAGGCCGCTCAACAGGCTGTTCGAATGCTTTTGTCGGGCCCAGCAGGTGGATTGTCCGGAGCAAAATATATTGCTGGCCAGGATGCAAATTTATTGACTTTTGATATGGGCGGGACATCAACAGATGTTGCTGTTATTGAAGGTGAATTACAATTGACCAGTGAAGGTCATATTGGTGATTATCCTGTTGCCATTTCAATGGTTGATATGCATACCATTGGTGCGGGTGGCGGTTCCATTGCCAAAGTCGATGGTGGTGGTGTCTTACAGGTTGGACCAGAATCTGCGGGTGCGAGTCCAGGGCCTGCTTGTTATGGGCTTGGAGGAGTGCAAGCAACGGTCACCGATGCTAACTTAATTTTAGGCCGTCTCTCTATTGATGTTTTTTTGGGAGGGGCAATGTCTTTGGATATAAATGCTGCTCAAACGGTAGTGGCTAATCTGGCAGACTCTTTATCCTTGTCTATTGAAGAGACTGCATTAGGTATTATTCAGGTGGCCAATGAACACATGAGTCGTGCATTGAGAGTCATGTCGATACAGCGAGGAATTGACCCAAAAACTTTAGTGTTAATCCCCTTTGGTGGAGCGGGTGCCCTGCATGTTTGTGCTTTGGCTGATAACTTACAGATGAAACATGCAATGGTACCTGTTCATGCAGGGGTTTTGTCTGCTTTTGGTATGGTGGTCGCGCCACATTCGCGAGACTTGTCTCATACAGTTAATCTGACATTGAAATTGAATGCATCATTGGCTTTCGAGTCAAAAATAGAAAAACAAATCAATGAACAATTGAACCTTTTGTCACGCAGTGGTGTGGTTGAGTTAATATCGGAAGGCATTAATGAACACCAAATTGAGGTACACCATTCACTTGATTTACGCTACGTAGGTCAATCTTATACTCTTAATGTACCATGGGTAACAGCTATATCGTCGTTGAAAGTTGCTTTGAACAATTTTCATAAGCTGCATCAGAAACGCTATGGGCACCAACATGATCAGTCAATTGAGCTGGTTAATGTCAGGGTGAAGGTCAGTGCACCACCTGTTGCACTTAATTTACCGCAGCTAGCATCTGCATCGAGTGATGCGATGGTGATTGCAAAGAGGAAAGTCTATGGTGTTGATGAACCAGTACCCGTTTATCAAAGAGAACAATTACTTCGTGGACACACAATTAATGGTCCGGCTTTAATTGTGGAGCGAGTATCAACGACCTGGTTGGAATATGGCTGGCTATGTACTGTTGATGCTATTGGCAATTTAAGGTTAATTAAGGAGATGTAGTTATGTTGATGTCAATTATGGTTCTTTTAATAAACCAGGAAAATTAAGTGTACTTATTAGTTTATTACATTCCTCCTGATGATCATGAGCGTGTAAAAAAAGCTCTATTTGATGCAGGTGCAGGTAAAGTTGGCTATTATGATGAATGTTGTTGGGAAGTTCTTGGAAATGGGCAGTTTCGTGCAAAATCTGGCAGTAAACCAAGCTTGGGTGAAATTGATAAACTGGAGCAGGTGAAAGAGTATAAAGTAGAGATGGTTTGTGAAAAACAAATGATTCGTAATGTATTAATGACTTTGTTGAAAGAACACCCCTATGAACAACCTGCCTATTTTGTTACAGAAGTTATGACAATCGATGATTTTACTTTTCAAACAGATGCTTAAAAGCGAATTATATACGCAAAAAGCCTGACTGAATTAACAGGCAGGCTTTTTGTGTATAGAGCATGTAGCAAAGAGATTTAAGCGACTCTTTATTCAGTATCTATCTAGTGATTAATTCTAGATGTTTCTACTAAAATATTTATTCTATCGTTAGATCTACAATCTCATTTCAAAAAGATGAGATCAAAACAAATATTTATTTAATCTTTGCTTCTTTATACATGACGTGCTTACGTACAACTGGATCATACTTTTTCATTTCCAGCTTTTCAGACATGGTGCGCTTGTTTTTGGTCGTTGTATAATAATGACCTGTACCTTCTGAAGATACTAATTTAATTTTATCACGCATTTTACTTTCTCCTACTCTCTCTTTACCTATCATTAACAATCTCTTAAGCTTAAGACAGTGTTAAATCGGGTGAAAGATCTCTACTCTAAATCAATTTAACGGTTTTAATATTTAAACCGTATAAAGTGACTATATTTTTTCGCCTCTGGCACGCATCTCAGCCAGAACAACATCGATACCACGCTTATCAATAGTACGCATACCACTTGCAGTAAGACGTAATTTGACAAAACGGTTTTCACTTTCAACCCAAAAACGATGGGTATGAAGGTTAGGTAGAAAACGACGTTTGACTTTATTATTGGCATGAGAAACATGATTTCCCGCTACAGGACGTTTTCCTGTGACCTGACATACCTTAGACATTTTTGTTCTCCAATCAATCGCTTAAATAAAACTTTGCTCGAATAGGTTCACAACCTGCTTTGAGCAAGAGGCGAGATTTTACGCAAAAAACACCCTCTAGGCAAGTTATTTAATGAAGAAATTAGGAATTTAATTGATTTCTTTAGTTTTAGCCTAGTGTTATCATTATTAACCCATCTACAAATAACAAAAAAGTGACGAGAAAGGAATGTTTATGAACATAAAAAAGATTGTTTTAATCGGGGGAACCTTGTTGACTATTATAACCAGTTCAACTCTGTCAGTGGCGACTCAGTTTACAGTCAATGGTTATTCTCCTGATTCTTATCAAAATCAGTCTTATCAGGGCAACTACACCCCAGATTTATACCAGAATCAATCTTATCAATACCCGGTTCGACAAGGAAATTATTATTCTCAATATTATCGTCCTGGAAAGATGTTATTACCTCCAGCCAACGAAAGATCACCTGCAGAAATGCTGGAAAATTCAATAAATAAAGTCCTGGATTTTCTTGCACGCCCTAAAGAAGTGTCATTAGAACAAATTACTTTCTTTTTAAAGCAGGAAATTACTCCTCACTTTGATTTTCAATATATGGCACGCTGGGTTGCTGGTCGGTATTATAAAATAATGTCTCCTGAGCAACAGATGCAATTTACTGAAACATTCAGTGAGTTATTTATTACGACATTTGTTCAAAAATTGAGTAATTATCAACAATATCCTCCTGTGGTCAATAATTTCAGATCAAAACGTACTGGCGAGAATGAAGCCTTGGCATCTGCTCAAATATTGCAGGAAAATGGTGGTAGAATTCAAGTTGATTTTAAGTTTTTGAAAACACCAAGAGGCTGGAAAGTGGTTGATGTTCAAGCAAATGGTGTCAGCGCGCTGTTTTATTATCGTAACTTTTTCAATGACCAAATTCGTAAAAGAGGTCAACAGCAGGCTGTTTTTAAATAAAACAATTTAGTTTTGTGCGTTTTGATTTAATAAAAGAGACATACATACCTCTTCTATATTAAACTGAAGCGCCTAAAACTAGGTATTTACCCTAATTATTCACACACTAATATTAGTTTATTATCTGATTATGATACAGTTTAAAGTAAGTTACAGTTTTAATGTCCTGATGCGCCTGATATTTATCAGTGCTTTTGTCATTGTTCTGCTTTTTTATAATTTTGATTATATTCAGAATGTCTATTTGAAAAACCAGTTGACACATACGGGCTATATTATTAATGGTTCTATTGTTGGTTTGTTTCTGCTTGGAATGATCAAGTTGGTCACGTCACTTTTATTTTATTGGCGTGAAGAACGAGCGGTAGAGAAATTTATTGTTAATGTTCATAAAGATAATTTTAATCCGGCAGAATCCATTAATAAAAAAAGTATGATTTACCGTCGTTATGTGACTATGCAGGAAATTTATCGTCAGCATGCACCTGTAAATCAAAATGCCTTGGCTGCGACAATGGTTGCTGCTGAGAGTACTCGTTTAAGTTTACCTAAGTTTGTTTCAAATATTCTGATATTATTGGGAGTATTTGGTACTATTATTTCACTTTCAATTGCTTTACTCGGTGCTTCCAACTTAATGGAAGATAATGGTATTGCGAGTATGGGACAGGTGATACATGGTATGTCAACAGCTTTGTCGACAACAACAACTGCAATTGTTTGCTATTTGCTATTTGGTTATTTTTATCTTAAATTAACAGATGTTCAAACCAATCTTTTTAGTGCAATAGAACAAGTCACCACCATACATTTAGTGCCTCGTTTTTCACACCAAAGTGAAAATATGATCCACCAACTTGCAGAACTCATAAAGTCTTTACGCCATACTGCAGCGAATATGCAATTATCACAGCAGCAGTATTTGGAGATGGGTTCTAAAGTGAATGAAATTACCTCAAAATATGATGAGCGTATTTCAGGTATGTCAGAAGATCTGACCGATATAAAAGAATTGCTACGCCTAGGGTTTCGTTTGCCTGATGATCATCAGCACCATTCTCAAAAGAAGAGCTCAATAAAGCAACAGGCACAAAATAACAATTCGACTAATCAAACTACTCAAAATTTTGTTTCTAAGGCAATGGCTTCTCAAAATGCTGACCATAGTTAAAAAAATAAGAGTTAATAAAACCTGGGTAAATCAATTCTTCTTCATAAGTTTATGGCATCAAATCAGTGATGGGGATGCTGCATGAGCGATGGATTTATTGATCTAAGACAAAATCATGTTCAGTTGGTAGAAGAGTCCTTCTGGCCATCTTTTACTGATATCATGACCGTGGTTGTTATGATCTTTCTTATTGCAACCAGTATTCTTATTGTCAAAAACTGGGAACTTGTCTCAGAGTTACAAACCAGAATTAAAGTTGAGCAAAAAATTTCACAACGACTTAAAGCCAGTATTGCTGCCCAGCAAAAAACTTCTCATGAATTAGAAATCAGTCAGGATAAACGTCAGGAAATAAATAGAAAGCTACAGTTGAGTATGGAAGCTGAGCGACGAACGTCAGAAGCCGTTCAGAAAACGTCAAAAGAGAAAGCGACTCTGGAAGAGACTTTGGCACATACACAGTCAGAACTCTCTCTTATGCGCCTGCAGTTAATGCAAGCAAAAGAAAGTGCGGCAGAGCGTGATCGTTTGATTGTTGAGCAAGATAGACAGTTATCTGAAATGACAGATGAACAAACAAGACTGAATCGGGAGATTGATTCCAAAGTCAGTGATCTTGAACGTGCGAAGCAGCAACTGGCTCAGGCCGATTCTACTATGAGTTCATTACAGGGTAAGTTGGAAATAAGCTCAATTGCTTTATCCAGAAGAGAAAGAGAGTTGGAAGAACAATTGGTTGCATTGAGTAGCCGAGAGCAGGAGTTGAAAGATTTAACTGAAAAAAATCAAGGCTTTCAGGATAACATCAGCAACTATGAAAGGCAGATATCCTCTGTTCAACAACAACACTCTGTTTTAGTCGGTGAATATGAAGAATTGGAAGATAAGTATAATAAATTGATTAGACCATCTCGTTCAGCTATTGGAAAATTTGTAGTTGAAGTACGATATGAGAAATTGGGTGGTAAAGGCCTAATTCAATTTCGTGAATCAGATAAGGGCTTGTACCAAAATATTTCTGAAACAAAGCTACATGATAAACTGGCTAAGTTAAAATCAGAGTATAAAGATAAACTCTATGTAAAAATTATCATCCCAGATAATAGCGGCTTATCTTATAGCGAAGCATGGGCCTTTATGATTGGTATATTAGAAAAATACGATTATTACTACCAGGATGATGAATAATTTTAGCTGATTTTTCAGGTTAGAATAACACCTCTTTCTGCAAGAGATACAATCTCGCCATCGCCAATAATCAAGTGATCCAGAAGTCTGATATCGACTAATCCTAATGCTTCTTTAAGCCGAACGGTAATTCTTTCATCTGCAGAGCTGGGTTCTGCTATTCCGGAAGGGTGGTTGTGAGCAACAATTAATGCGGCTGCATTATGTTCTAGTGCCTTTTTTACAATTTCTCTGGGGTATACTGAAGCACCATCGATAGTACCTCGAAATAATTCTTCAAATTGAATAATTTGATGACGATTATTTAAAAATAAAGCAGCAAAAACCTCATAGGGCTTATCTCTAAGCTGACTTTTTAAATATTGTCGAGTATCTTCTGGATTGGAAATGACATCTTGTTTTTCGAGTGTTTCGCAAAGATAGCGTTTGGACATTTCCAATATTTCCCTATTTCCGTAATTTCAGGCTAAATATTGTCAATTCCATGCAATTTAGATCTTTGAAATTTTATGCTTTTGCTTTTGAATATTTATTTGTCAATTGATAATAATTGTTGCGCCGCAGGCATCCTAAATCAAGTATGTGCTTTGAAAGCGTAGTGTGGGTAACCCGTTAAGAACAGTTGTTGGAAAGTTGTGGTTAAGTTGTGGTCAATCTCGTGGATAACTTCAGTTATCCATCAGATTGTCCATGGCTTATCCATGACTTTTCAATGGCTGTTTAGGGTTATCCATCACGAAGCGTTAACTCAAAAAGGCAATCCTTATTTTGCGTTTGATCGTCATCTAGCCCGTAGTTTTTTGATAATGAGGTATTTCATGAATATCAGGGTTTCTTAATTATAACTATCCAGCTTCAATTACTTTCAAGAGATTGAATATCTCTTTACGTCCCTTAGTGCTATGTCGAGTTTTTCTAATATAGATCTCGATCCTAACGTCGCCTGACAAATTTAGTTAATCGTCAATTTTCCAGCTTATTTTGATCAGTTTCTCGAAAGCGGATACTCAGAATTTGCCTGAATGAGCGGTTTCGGTATCAAAGCGGATATATTAACAAATAATTATCAAATCGATGATGACCTATTGCAGCAATTCGAGTTGGTTTATGAAACTTTTCCCAGGGTAAATTTTTAATGTAATTTTAAGATTACGTACATTAATCAATTTGTTCGGGTCTAAAGCAGCAGACGTCCCTTCACGGGCATATAAGTGATTACTAATTGAGTCAAAATGGGCGTATAACTGCCATCCGAACTTTTTCCTGATTCTGTCATAAATGACCTAAATTGCTATGTCATTTTTTTCTAATATTGCATTGCTAGCTAACGTCGATAGACTTTATGGTTGCTCTGCTCTCTACTTAAAGCGGACATTATGCAATTTTTGAATTGCTTCATATTTTGGAGGATTACCAGATAGCCGTAAATGTCTATATAAATATAAAGTTATAACAATTCATTTATCTTGCGCTGGATAAGCCAAGGAATTTGGTAAACTCTCAATTTATTACTGAACAAGCGAATCAGCTTTGGGTGGCTGATATCACCTAGGCTTTCAGGTAATCCTTTATGTGTGTCTCTGATAAGGAAGGGAATTGACATAAACGTTCTATCAATTGCCTCTGATTGTCCTCAGGCAAGCATTGCCCAAACAGTTTCAGTGTAGCCCTGAGCTGATCACGATAGATTTTTGGGTAATTCTGTTTGAGCAGTGTACAAATCCTTTGTTCCTGAGTGTCTTGCACAAAGTGCCTTAATTCCTGCTCGTAGGTTTACAGCTACTGCTCATGACCACGGTAGTGATTGGTATTTTTGATGATCTGGCCGCTCTCATAACATAGGGTATGAAAGGCTATTTCTGTCGGTTCATCCAAACGATAAATCACTATATGTCCCTGTTGCTCTTCTACCCGAAGGTGGCATTTTGCCAGATCTAGGGCACCGAGTATGTATTAGCTTTATAAGACAGTAACGCCATTTTATCGATCTTGTGATGGCTAAAGACGTTTCCATTATCATACAGGCTTTCTATTTTATTGATAATATTCCAGTCCTTCATTGCACTCCTGAACCTTCTTTTTATAAAAGGGAGGAGTGTACAGGTTTTAAACAATAACTATAATCTGAGGTGGATCATTTTTATTGCAAGACTGGATCAGTTTAACTGGCCATTAGCAACCATCAACGGGCTTTATAAGACGGAAGTGATTCGTAATCCTAAGCATGGGTCCTCGAAAACGATCGAAGATGTAGAATATGCTACACTGGAATGGATTGACAAATTTAATCATAGCACGCTGCTGGAACCAATTGAAAATATACCACCGGTAGAATATGAAAAACAATATTTTGAACTATTGGAAGTCAACCAGGGTGGCTTGACTCAAACTAAACACCCTTCGAAAAAGTAGGGGTAATTCAGTTTGCCGCTACTAATAACTATAAATAAATCGTAAGGCTTTGCATTTGATGCTATCCCACGTGGCTTCGACATGTAGTATCATGTGTTTTATGGACTGTGAAAACAATAAGAAATTAATTTTGTATAGAAAAATATCTAGTCATTAGGAGCGGGCATGCATGGCGTATATGTTGGTGTGAAACCTTCAGAAGAGAGCAAGAGAAAATTACAAATGTTGTTGATTGGCTTAAAAGTAAGCAACCCCGTACAATTGGACGCAATTCACTTAACGTTAGTGTTTTCAAGGCACTATGATAATGTGGTTATCGAAGAAATAAATAATTACAAAGCCAAGATAAAAGAATTAAAAATTCTATTATCTAGAGAAGGTAAAAGGTGCTTAGTTGCGGAATTAAACGTAACCGCCAATTAATCCCACATTGACCTATTAACCCAGCTACTGTAAAGAGCGAATTTTTTCAGAACAGTTCCAGGGCAGTAGTTGATCAATA
>JAPHSW010000026.1 GCA_026196615.1 Gammaproteobacteria bacterium
ATATTGGGTTTAATCAGAAACTTTATCACTCTGAGTAAACCTATGGTGGTAAATCAGGAACTACTCCCGATTTAAAACCATATTATTCAGGTTCAACTATGTAAATCCTCATTTATAACAAACTCAGCAATTGTCATTATATTGTTTTTTTGAGCAAATGTTACAATTGATTCTACAAGGTTATAATTTTCTTGATTCGTGAGTAAGTCTTTTATAAGAGAGCCGTCAATTTTAATATATGATGGTTTTAATTTTAAAACATTCACCCAGTTTGAATAACCAGAACCAAAATCATCAATTGCTAGTTTTATTCCATATTCATATAGCTTATTACGAAAGCTTGCTATTTTATTTGAATATTTTATCTCTTCATTTTCAACAAGTTCAATTATCATACGTGATGCAGTTTCTTTGTTTTCTTCTATCTTCTTAAACAAAAAAGACATTATATCTTCACTGTTAATATCAATATAAGATAGGTTTATTGAAAACTCTTCATCTCTGCAGCTGAAAATCTTAATACTTTTCTCAATTACAGTTTTTGTTATGTGAGGATAAGTTTTAAACTTTTTAGATAACTCTAAAAAATAAAAAGGAGAAATGATTGTTTCTTCATTTTTTATTCTAATAAGAGTTTCATACTTGACAATTTTTCCATTGTTGTTATCTATTATTGGTTGGAAAAAAGGTATGAATTGATCTTTTTCTTTAGCAATTTTTAAAGTTTCTAACATCAATAGATTTTGTTTAGATGATTCAATATAGTTTATATTTTCATTGTAAGAGACAATAGCAGCACTTAAAGTTGTTTTAGCTTCTTGTATTGCAAATAGAGCTGTAGAAAATTTGGGTTCGCGATTTGAAAATGAAATATTTAAATTTATATATATGTCTATTCCGTTTAGAGAAAAACTATGTTTTTCAAACTCATTCTTAATTTTATTAGTTACTGTAAATGTGTCTAATGTATTGCCTTTATAAAAGAATGCATATTCGTCTCCATATAATCTATAAACTTTTTCATGTGCATATTTATTGATTGAGCTTTGTAATCTTTTAGCAACATATTTCATAGTTAAGTCACCAATCTCAATACCTAAACTATAGTTTATATGCTTGAAATTCACTATATTGATAATAATTAACTGTTGATTGGTATCATCTTTGTGGAGTAAATAATCTTCTCTAAAACATACATGGTTTGGAAGATTTGTTATCGTGTCAGTTTTATCAGCAAGTATTACTTTTTTTAGGGTAAGTTTAATCTCTTTATTACGCCTATATGAGTACCAGGCAAATATAATTGATAAAGGAACTGATAAAAAGAAAAGTTCGTCAAGTTCATATTCTTCATGCTTTCTTGTAATTATATGTATTCTTTCAAACGTATCAAAATAGATTAAAAGAGTTGAACTAATAATAAAGAGTACTATAGATATTAGCTCATCGCTTAAAAAAAATTTATGTTTGAACGCCATAATAGAAAATATATCCAAATCAATTGTATTACAAATTAAATTATAAAAAGTAATAATAGGATAGGAGATGAAATGGCATTTTTCAATCTATAAACTTGGGAAGGAAATTGTTTTCTGTTTTAACTCTGCTGATGTGTGATCAAAAGTCTAGAAAAAATGATAAAAAACTTGAAACACTTTACGTTCTAATTGAATTTATCTGGTTATTGACTTCAGAGGGACAGTTATCTAAGAATACTATCAAGGCATTAATCAAATAAGACATCGTTATAGTCTTTATGCCATTTGAAATACTTGATTCCCTATTTCAACTAATTCTTATAAAATAATGCGGTTCATTAAAAAGTTATCTTATTTAGGAGTATAAAATGGCTGCTGGTTTTTTTGCTGTCTTTGATGATATCGCTGTGCTATTAGATGATGCAGCCGTTATGGCTAAAATTGCTACCAAGAAGACTGCGGGGGTGTTGGGAGATGACCTGGCCGTGGGTGCTGAAAAGGCTTCTGGGTATCCAGCTTCTAGGGAACTTCCTGTTTTGTGGGCGATTTCTAAAGGGTCATTTATAAACAAGTTGATTATACTTCCTGCGGCTTTTCTTTTGAGTGCTTTTGCACCTTCAGTCATTATACCTATATTAATGATAGGTGGTTTGTATCTGGCTTTTGAAGGTGCTGAAAAAATATATGAATATTTTTTCTCACATGAAGAAACTATCCAGCAAGTTAAAGAACGTTCAGAAGAAGATATTTCAAAATATGAGGAGAAAAAAGTTAAATCAGCTATTCTGACTGATTTTATTCTTTCCATTGAAATTATTATTATCGCTTTAGGTACTGTTCTTGAACAATCATTAATGATTCAAATTATTGTTGTTTCTTTTGTTGCGATGTTAGCAACCATTGGTGTTTATAGTATTGTTGCTCTCATCGTAAGAATGGACGATGTTGGATATAAATTAATAGAGCTATCCAAAGATAAATGGTCAGTATTAAAAGTGTTTGGTGAAATGTTGGTGAAGGGGCTGCCACTTGTTATAAAGTTATTGTCTGTTGTTGGTACGATTGCGATGTTGCTGGTTGCGGGTGGAATTTATGTTCATAACCTCCCATGGCTGCATGAGTTATTACACTTTATGCCAGTTATTATTGGAGAATTGTTCACCGGGATGGTGTTAGGTATTATTATACTGCCAATTGAAAAATTATTTGTTTTAATTAAGAATAAATTTTAATGCGTGGGCAAGGATGGTATGTTTGAAATAATGGCAAACTGCAATGTACTCTAATCAACTAGTCGGTGTAAAATAAAATTTCTTGTGAGCCTAAAGAAATTCTGCTGTTTGTCTCTAGTTTGGTACTTTTTTCTCCGATACTGACATTATTGATTTTGGGTGTATGCTGACCTTTAAGATAGGAAATATAAAATCCATCAGAACGAACGGAAATTAGAGCAACATTATCTGCTTTTTCATCATTAATATTGGTCATATTTTTTTTGATTTGCAGTGTTTTTCCCATTTTTCGACCATTCAGATATTGTATCCAACCCGTCATATGAGTCTTTGCCAATGTTGGAGCTGGTTTAGGTTCTCTGAATTCGTGGTTTTCATTTCGTTCATCAAAAGTGAAAATGAGAGTGTGTTTACCCAGACTGATGTGATCGCCATCAGATAGGTGGGTGCTGGCTTCAATTTTTTTATTATTGACACGAATTTCAGACTCATTTTCGAGTCCTTCAATTGTATAGGTGTGATCATCATATAATATTTTTGCATGGTGTGAGCTGACTGCCAGACTATCGATATGAATATGGCAGTCAGGTGCATGACCAATAATAAAGTCATTGTATTGATCTAAATGGTGGATACTTAAAATTCGGTCTTTAAATAAAAGGCTCACCTGAGACACTTTATCGATCCTTACAATAAATTAAATCAAAATAAAACGTGTAGCTTAAGAGATATTATACCCCTAAGCAATTTAACTATAGTAAAAAAAAACAGATATTTCATGCGCTGGTTCACACTCTGTACGAGTTCTTTCATTTTTAATAGACAGGCTTTACAGAACACCAGATAAACGGTACTCAGTAAGACGTGCCTTTATTTATTCTAACTACTGACTTCAGGTTCAATAGAATCTTCTTCCTGATTAATTTGTGGAGCAATTTTAATTGTTTTAACCGTATTACCAGTTATTTGCTTGATTTCAATAGGATAATTTTCAATTAACAGGCTGGTTCCTGGCTCTGGAATAGATTCCAGATACTCAAGCATTAGACCATTAATTGTTTTTGCGTTCTTTGTTGGCAAATCCCAACACATCATTCGGTTAAGTTCTCTAATATTAGCACTGCCATCAACCAGAATTGTGCCATCATCTTGGGGATGAACTTCTTTCATTAGTGTATCAGAAGGGTCTGTTGTAAACTCACCAACAATTTCTTCCAAAATATCTTCTAAAGTGACCATGCCTTGAATATCACCATATTCATCAACCACTAGAGCGGTTCGGCGTTTATTTTTCTGGAAACTGAGTAATTGTTTATTGAGAGGTGTTGCTTCAGGGATAAAGTAGCATTGAGCAATAATTTTCTTCAAGTCATCTTTACATGAATGGGGGTTAGAAACGATATTGAGTGCTTTTTTTAAATGGATTATTCCAAAAATATGGTCGATATCATGTTCATACACGGGTAGGCGGGTATGAAGACTATTCGTCAGTTGATCAAGAATCTCTTCCCACTCAAGACTAATATCCAGACCAATAATTTCATTTCGGGATATCATGATATCTTCTACTTTGACCGCTTCAAGATCTAAAATATTAATCAGCATTTTTTGGTGTTTTGCGGGAATCAAAGAGCCTGTTTCATTGACGATAGTTCTTAATTCTTCTGGGCTTAAAGAATCATTATTCTCAGATGTGTGTATTCCAAATAAAGATAATAATCCATTTGTAATCGTATTAATAAAATAAACCAAAGGGTAAAAAACAAACATGAGAAATTTTAGAATATAGGCTGCAGGAAAAGCCAGTTGTTCAGGGTGCTGAGCGGCATAAGTTTTAGGAGTAACTTCTGCAAATATTAAAATAACAAATGTTAAAATACCTGTGGCAATAGCGATACCCGCCTCACCAAATAGTTGTAAACCAATGACAGTGGCAATGGCTGATGCAAGAATATTAACAAAGTTGTTAAAAATAAGAATCAGACCAAAGAGACGATCAGGGCGTGATAAGAGTGAGCTGGCAATTGTTGCACCCTTATGTCCTGAATTTACTAAGTGTCTTAATCGATATCTGTTGAGGCTCACCAATGCGGTTTCTGAGCCAGAAAAAAAGCCAGACAGGAGAATCAATGCTCCTAGTACAGAAAAAAGAATACTAATAGGGATGTCGTTCAAAATTCAGTTAACCATAAAGTTTAAATTTGTATCCCACTCTGTTTGGTGGAAAGTATTACTAAAAGGAAAATAAATTAGTTGAATGATAGGAGAAATAGATAAAATAATGAAGAACATTTATCATTTCCAGGGCGATTTAAACTTTGTGTAGGATAATTTCTAGCACTATTTTGCTACCAAAATAAGATAACATCAAAAAGATAAAGCCGCCTAAAGTAAAGTGAATAGCTTTTTTACCCCGCCAACCAAAGTGCCAGCGTCCCCAAAGAAGAATTGCAAATAATAGCCATGCTATCATTGATAAAAACGTCTTATGAACGAGGTGTTGGGCAAAAATATTATCAAGGAAAATAAATCCGCTCAAAAGTGCCAATGTGAGTAGAACGAAACCTATCTTAATCATCTGAAACAGTAAGGTTTCCATGCTTTGTAGAGCTGGCAAAGAACGAATAAAACCGCCCGGATGTTTGTTTTTTAAATAATAGGTCTGAATAAGTAATAAAATTGATTGCCCAGCAGCTATTGCCAGTAAACCATAAGCCAGAAGAGATAAAAGGATGTGAACTTCTAACTCAAAACTCATATCATTTGTTGAGACTTCTCCAGGCCAGAATAACTGCAATAAAACAGCAAGACCTGCAGTAGGAAAAATAAGAACACCCAATGTTTCGACTGGCTTACGTAATTCAGCAATCAAATAAAGTAAGACAACTAACCAGGAAATCAGAGAAAAGCTGTTTACAAAAGAGGGATTTAAGCCATTAGTGGTAATGGTGTCTGAAAATAAAACAATGACATGAAGAATTAAAGCCAGAAAACCAATGGATAGAATTCTTTTATCGGGTTTATCTTGAATAATTTTGGCATTTAATAAATTAAAGCCTAACCAGGCGCTGGAAGCCAAGTAGAGAATGCCTGTAAAGAGTCCTGTAATAAACATATAAATTCATCTGTGAGTGATGGCACTATAATAGAATGCTTTATTGTTAATGGCAACTTTTTCATTGAGCCGTGCTTACAAAATGTATCTTTTGTCACAAATAACATTAGATAAATGATGAAAGGCGGTATTATTCTATTGTTTTCTGTTAGCAAATCATTGAATCATCAGAATAGATAGCATAAAAACTTCTTTATAGTCACACTAATAGTCATTATAATGTTCGGTTTTACACATCATTTTAAGGTGCATATAACTTATGTTTGACGGTTTAACGGAACGCCTTGCCAAAACGGTTAAGAATTTACGTGGTCAGGGACGTTTATCTGAAGATAATATCAAAGACACTCTGCGTGAAGTTCGTATGGCATTGCTGGAGGCTGATGTTGCCTTACCTGTGGTTAAAGAATTTATTGCCCAGGTTAAAGAACGAGCCATTGGTAAAGAAGTTATAGAAAGCATCTCTCCTGGACAGGCATTCATCAAAATTGTTAATGATGAATTAATTGTCATGATGGGTGAGAGCAATGATGCACTTTCATTAAATGTTCAGCCACCTGCAGTCATTTTAATGGCAGGTTTACAAGGTTCTGGTAAAACCACCAGTGTGGCAAAGCTGTCCAAACTTTTAAAGCAAGAAAAGAAATCCGTTTTAGTGGTCAGTGCTGATATTTATCGTCCTGCTGCAATTGAACAGTTAGCAACACTGGCTAAAGAAGTTGATGTGGAATTCTTCCCTAGTGACATTTCTCAAAAACCTGTTGATATCGGTTTGAATGCCATCGATCATGCCCGTAAGAAGCATCTTGATGTTGTTATTGTTGATACTGCAGGTCGCTTGCACATCGATGATGAAATGATGGGCGAGATCAAAGGATTACATGCTGCTATTAATCCAGTAGAAACTCTGTTTGTTGTTGATAGCATGACAGGTCAAGATGCGGCTAATACGGCTAAAGCTTTTAATGATGCACTGGAATTAACCGGTGTGATCCTGACTAAAACTGATGGTGATGCACGTGGTGGTGCGGCATTATCTATACGTCAGATTACAGGTAAACCCATTAAGTTTATGGGGGTGGGTGAAAAAGTCGATGCACTGGAAGCATTTCATCCGGATCGTCTTGCTTCTCGTATCCTGGGAATGGGTGATATTCTCAGTCTGGTGGAAGATGCTCAGCAGAAAGTTGACCATAAAAAAGCAGCAAGACTTGCTAAAAAGATAAAAAAAGGCAAAAACTTTGATTTGGAAGATTTCCGTGATCAGATTTTGCAA
>JAPHSW010000199.1 GCA_026196615.1 Gammaproteobacteria bacterium
AGATACTTCAAACACAATCCTATGAAATCCTTAGTAGATTTTTTCGAAGAGAATGTCCAGAAGTATTCCTCCAATCCCTATATGTGGGAGAAACGGGATGGGGCATTTCAGTCAACCAGCTACTCAGAGTTGAAAGAGCTGGTGTACCGGTTTGCGGCTGGGATGATGACCCTGGGTATTCAAAAGGGGGACCGGCTGGCCCTTCTGGCCGAAGGCCGTACCCATTGGGTGGTGGCGGAGATGGGCATGTTTTACCTGGGTGCCATCGATGTACCCCTGTCCATTCAATTAAATGAACCTGCTGATCTGACTTTCAGGCTGATTCATTCAGGTGCCCGCATGGTGGTGACCTCGGCCAGCCAGGCAAAAAAAATTAATGCAATTAAAGATGATATCAATTCTCTGGATTTAACTTCAATTTCAGGCCTGGTTTTTATGGGCGGTCCTTATAGTGTTTATGATGAACATTCCTGGTTGAACGATGAATCTCAATTGATTAAAAATGCCATTGATGCTGATATTTTAATCATGGGTGTTTGTTTAGGAGCTCAACTGGTGAGCAAAGCGTTGGGTGCCAAGGTCTGTAAAGCTGAATATATGGAAACAGGTTGGCATATGATTGAAACAGATACTTCAAAGCTGGGGCACTTACACCCGCTAAAGCTGGAAAAAAACTTTGAAGTTTTTGAATGGCATGAAGATGTTTTTACCCTGCCAGAAGGGGCTACTCCTATTTTTAGTGGCTCCAATCATGAAAATCAGGGCTATGTGTTGGGTAAAATTCTTGTTATGCAGTTTCATTTGGAAATGACAGAACACATGGTTAATGATTGGTTAGAACAATATCAGAGTTGTTTGCCGGCACCATCACCATCAGTACAAACACCTCAGCAAATTAATGAACGCTTAAATGAACGTCTGAATGATCTGCATAGGCATGCAGATATTATTTATGACTGGTGGCTTAATCACAAAGCTTAATTTTTAAAGCTTTGTGATAGTAATTAATTATATGCCCATAAGATCAAGCAATTCTTTGCTATTAATGACATGGCAATAAATCATATTCAATATCTCCAGCTCCTTGTGATGAAGTTCATCTGTTCCTGCTGCACAACAATCTTCAACCAGAATGACGTTGAAACTTTCATCTGCCAGGCTGCGCACCGTTGATGAAATACACTGATCAGTAAATATGCCTGTGAGTACAACATTTTTTATGCCCATATTATGGAGAATCAGGCGTAAGTTGGTTCCTGTGAGGGCGCTATCGGTGGTTTTTGTCACCACAATTTCGCCTTCATGTGGTGCAAGTTCTGTCACAATCTGAGCATCTTCCTGATCTTTGGGTAACAGCAGGTAGTTCCAGCCAGGCTTTTTTTGACTCAATGAGCGGTCATTTCCATTTTCTAATAAGCAGGCAATGCGGGCGTGCAGCACATTGATTTTATGTTGCCGAAAACGCTGTTGCAGTTTAGCTGTTGCTGGAATGACGAGTTCATGCATACGTTTGTGAAAAGGTGCCCAACGTGATTTTTCAATAGGATCATTTGAAGGTGTCAGGTATATATTTTGAACATCAATACTTAGCAATGCCGTTTCACCTATAGCAAGTGAAAGGTCAGGTGGTTCATCAGCACCTTCGTAATAAAAAGAACGATAGTCTGTTTTCCAATTCATATTAGTATCAGCCGTAAGTTTGATGAGCTTAAAAATGATTCACTGAGTCTGATTATGAATTGAATTGTAGCACTTATAAATTGAACTTTTTAGTGACATTTCTCGGAATGTTTATTGTGTTTAATTAAACGTCAATTTGTCTTATAAAAGAGTGAGATATAATTGATTTATAATATTTTGTTAGCTATATTCTTAACAGTAAACATTAATTTATATTGTTGTGACATTATTTATAATGGAGCTTTTGTTATTAATTCAAAAATTCTGCTTTGCCATGAATGTGATTTACTGATTGAAAATCAGGAGATTGCCGAGGGAAGTAAATTAGAATGTCCTCGATGCGGGCATGTTTTATATAAACAAAAACATAATACTGTTAATAAAACGCTTGCTTATACTATTACTGCTTTAATTTGTTTTTACCCTGCGGTTACTGAATCCATCATGACTTTGAATATGAGCGGCCTGTCACAGGAGCAGAGTCTCATTGGTGGTGCACGTGTTTTGTTACATGAGAAATACTATCTGGTTGCTATTTTGACTTTTATGAGTAGTTTGCTGGCACCGTTGCTTAGACTCACCTTGTTATTGTATGTCACATTAAGTCTTTCACTGAATTATTTTCATTCAAGCCTACTCTGGTCGTTTCGGTTATACCACCATGTTGAAGAGTGGGGTATGTTGGATGTTTATATGCTTGGTATTATTGTCTCAGTTGTTAAATTATTATCAATGGCAGAAATTCAACCAGGATTTGGTTTATGGGCTTATGCGGTATTATTGGTGACTTCAATTCTGGCTACCACTTCACTCAATCACCATGAAGTTTGGGAACAACTGCTTGAAAAGAAAAATTCATGTGGAGCAACGCAGGCAGTTAATCAGTGAAACACTTAACAGGCAAAGAGGCAGGATTGGTACTGTGTTCTGAGTGCCATTCAATCCACCATAATCTTACTGAAGTTGAGCTTCAATGTAGTTGTTGTGGTGCTGATCTTCATCAACGTAAACCAAATAGCTTGAATCGTACCTGGGCACTCTTAATCACTTCGATGATATTGTTTATTCCGGCAAATACTTTGACGATTATGAATGTTGCCTATTTTGGACAGGATGATCCATCGACAATTATTGGTGGTGTTGTTCTACTGCTGCAGTTAGGCTCTTATTCAGTTGCATTTGTCGTTTTTGTTGCCAGTGTCATCGTACCTGTTTTTAAAATGATTGGAATTTTGATGATATTATTATCATTAAAGTTCAATATCAATATGAGTGAGCGGCAACGAATCAGAATGTTTCGCTTCATTGAGTTTATTGGACGTTGGTCTATGCTGGATATTTTTGTGATTTCTATTTTAGCTGCTTTGGTCAATATTAGTGGTGTGGCTGTTATTACTGCAGGAGCAGCAGCAACAGCATTTGGCAGTGTCGTGGTACTAACTATGCTTGCGGCCAATAGCTTTGATACCCGTTTATTATGGGATTATAGCGCAACAGATAATCACTTAGATAAATGACTAATCTATCACTATAGTGAATAATTTTTATGAATAAAGATGAAGATAGCTCAATGAATTCGGGACAATTTGCACAACCTAAAATCAGTGCTAAAAAAAGTTTTTCTCCTATCTGGATTTTACCAATTGTCGCCTTATTTATTGGTTTGGGACTAATCCTTAAAAGTTATCTTAATGCTGGGATCATGATTACTCTACAAGTGCCAACTGCAGAAGGTATTGTGGTTGGGAAAACACAAGTTTTATATAAGGGGATTTCAGCAGGTGTTGTTAAAGACAGGACAATTACAGCAGATCTTCAGAATGTTATTTTGCATATTGAAATGGATAAGAGAACTGAACATGTTTTACACGATGATGCGAAATTCTGGATTGTTGAACCTCGTATTTCTCTGTCAGGTGTGTCGGGACTAGATACACTGATAGGTGGCCGTTATATTGCAATTGACATTGATGATGAAGGTAATGAACCTAAACGTGATTATATTGCCTTAAGTGTGCCACCACCTCCCGCAGCAGATACACCAGGGTTGCATATTAAGCTCAGATTAAGTCGCTTACAGTCCATTGATCGAGGAACAACCATTTATTTTAAGCAAATCCCCGTTGGTGAGGTCATCAATTACACTTTGGAAGAAAATGATACTGAAATACATGCCTGGGTTTTAATAAAGCCTGAGTATGCACATTTGGTAAAGGAAAATTCCCATTTTTATAATGTCAGTGGGATTAAAGTTAATGCCGGTTTATCAGGTGTTCAAATTGAGACAGAATCTTTAATTTCAGTTCTTGCAGGTGGTATTGCTTTTTATAATCCAACTACTAAAGAAGATAGTCCGCCGGCAAAACACGGTGCTTTTTATTTGCTGTACAGTGATTTTGATTCGGCTCAGGTTGGTATTCCAGTTGTTTTTCGTTTTAAGAATACAGAGTCTGTTCAGGAAAATATAACAAAAATCAAATTTCAGGGACATGATGTTGGTCGTTTAGGCAAGTTTTCTTATGATAAAAAAACAAATGAAATTATTGCACTGGCGAGTATTGATCCCATTTTGGAAAATGCTCTGACAGAGAATACTCAATTTTGGGTTGTGAAACCCAGTGTGAGCATACTTAATATCTCTGGTCTGGATGCTTTGCTAAGTGGTAACTATATTCAGATGAGACCTGCCTTGAAAGGTAAAATGAAGAGGGAGTTTACAGTTTCTGAGTACGTTCCTCCTCTTTCGAATAGTGTTCCTGGTTTGCATATTCTGCTTGAATCTAAGACTTTAGGTTCTATATCAAAAAAATCTCCCATTTATTTTAAAAGTATCCCTGTGGGCCATGTTGAAGGATATACACTCTCTGAAGATTCAGAAAAAGTGCAATTAAAAGTATTCATAAAACCTGAATTTTCTCATTTGGTTAAGAAGAATAGCCACTTTTACAATGTCAGTGGTATAAATATTAAAGGAGGGGTATCAGGTATCAAAGTTCAAACTGAGTCATTGACGGCGTTGGTTAAAGGGGGAATTGCTTTTTATACACCTGATTTTGAAGAGCCTCAACCAAAAAGTGAAAATGGCGATGTTTTTGAACTTTTTAAAGATTTTGATGAGGCTAAAGCCGGGGTTGAAATTTTTCTGACCTTTGATTCTGCAGTGGGATTGATCGGAGGTATTACCAAAGTTATTTATAAAGGAATGGAGTTTGGACATGTTCAAAAACTTATTCCTAATAAAGGTAAAAAAACGGTCACAGCAAAGGTGATTCTTGATCCGATCTCTGAGGAAGCTTTGGTTGAGGATACTAAGTTCTGGATGGTAAGACCAAAAATATCATTAGGTGAAATCAAAAACTTAGGTTCTTTAATAAACGGGGATTATATTACGCTTAGAATTGGTTCAAGTAAGAAAAAGAGACGAGAATTTGATGTACTTCAAAGCAGGCCTGCTTTTGATCAGAGCTATCCTGGATTACATTTAAAGCTAAAAAGTTCAAAGTTAGGTTCAATCAGTATTGGTGCGCCTGTGATGTACAATCGAATTAAAATTGGAGATGTACAGGATTATGAATTAGCAAAGGATAGAACAAATATTAATATTCTTATTCATATATGGCCGCAATATATGGATATGGTTAATTCAGAATCACGTTTTTATAACGCCTCAGGCTTTCAAGTGGATGCAAGTCTTGCAGGAATTGAAGTTCATACGGAGTCAATAGAGAGTATTATACGAGGAGGTATTGCTCTGTTTAATGAACGAAATGATGATGAGTATTTAATTAATAAACCGAGTACTAAAAACTCCCAGAAAAAGTTGAAAAAAATCTCTGATGGACATGTTTATACTTTGTTTAGAGATTTTGAGGCTGCTCGCTCTAATGCATTTTATGTTCGCGTTCAGTTTCAAGAACCTAAAGGACTTGTGGTTGGTAGTAAAGTTCAATACAGAGGAATTAATGTTGGTAAGGTTGAAGAAATTAATCTCAGCAAAAATAATTCTGATTCTGTTTGGGTGACATTGGAGCTGAATTCATTATTAAAGCCTGTGTTAGGAAAAAAATCTTCTTTTTGGGTGACAACATCCAAATTTGGATTGGCAAGAACAGAAAATCTGGATGCCTTAGTAAAAGGCAGTTATATTTCTGTTCAGCCTAAAAAGGGTAAAGCGGCGAAAGTTTTTATTGGTCTTGAAGAAAAACCTTTCATTAGTCAGAGTAAAAATGGCTTTAGTGTTAGTTTAACTGCATCACGCTTAAGCTCAATAAAAACAGGGGATCCAGTTTATTATCGTCAGGTTAAAGTCGGTACGGTTGTTGGGTACGAGTTAGCTGATACAGCGGATCAAATATTAATCCACCTTGAGATTAGAAATCGTTTCAAACCACTTATTCGGGAAAATAGTAAATTCTGGCATGCTAGCGGTATTGCCGTTGATATCAGTTTATTCGGAACCTCAAGCATTCGCACGGAATCACTAGAGTCAATTATCTCTGGTGGTATTGCTTTTGCGACACCTGATAATCAACAAATGGGTAAAATGCTGTCATCTGGTAGCTTTTTTGTGTTACATGATACCCCTAAGGCTGAATGGACAAAATGGAATCCCATTATTCATTTAGAGAAAGAAACACAACAGGATTAATCTTTTTTTTGAAAAAATCAAAGATTGAACCTAGAGTCAGTTTATGAAATGATAAATTAATGACTCATTTGTTATTCACAGCTTTTGAAAAAGCACTTGATAGGCAGACAAGATTTCTATGGATTTGAACTGGATTGTTATTTCTTTACAGGAAACCGAGTGGATTCTAGCGACTTTTTTTATGGGATTGGTCGCTTTTAAAGTTGGCCTGCCTCCTATGGTTGGTTTTTTAGTAATTGGTTTTATTTTTAAAGCTTATGGTTTAGAAAGTACTCATGAACTACGGGAAATTGCTGATCTGGGGGTAACTCTGATGCTTTTTACCATTGGCTTAAAACTGGATGTAAAAAGTTTATTAAGGGTTCAGATTTGGGGTGTTGCATCCGCCCATATGCTGATAACTGTATTGTTTTTTGCAGGATTGTTTTTTGCTCTTAGTTTCACTGGTATAGATACATTCTCTGATATTGATATTTGGACTGCTCTACTTATTGCATTTGCACTGAGCTTTTCCAGTACGGTTTTTGCTGTTAAGGTGCTTGAAGGCAAGAATGAAATGGGGGCTCTCTATGCTCAAATTGCCATTGGTATTTTAATTGTTCAGGATATTTTTGCGGTTGTTTTTTTGACTGCTTCAACGGGTAAAATTCCTTCTTTGTGGGCTTTGTGTCTTCTGGGATTACCATTAGTACGCCCTGTGTTATATAAAATAATGGAGCAGGTTGAACATGGTGAATTATTGGTGCTTTATAGCCTACTTTTAGCGGTTGGCGGCGCTGCATTATTTGAGCTTGTGGGAATGAAGGCAGATTTAGGCGCCTTGATTTTTGGTGTTTTATTAGCCCCACACAGTAAAGCCGCTGAAGTGTCTAAAACGCTTTATAATTTTAAAGATCTTTTTCTCGTGGGATTTTTTGTAAACATCGGGCTTTCTGGCAGCCCATCTGTTGAAAATCTGATTTTAGCCGGCATTCTTTCTATTTTTATGTTTGCTAAAGTTTTTCTCTTTTTCTGGTTGTCACTGAAAACAAATTTAAGAGCCAGAACATCCTTTCTGAGTTCATTGAGTTTAGCAAACTATTCAGAATTTGGTCTAATTGTCGGTGCTATTGGAGTGAGTAATGGTTGGATGAGTAGTGATTGGCTGATCACAATTGCCATTGCTTTGTCTATGACTTTTGTCATTGCCTCACCTCTTAATGGTAATGCTCATGATTTATATGCTCGATATTCTCCACGTTTACGAATTTGGCAATCAGAAAAGCGTTTAAAAGATGAGTTGCCTGTAGATGTTTCAGGCGCAGAAATTTTAGTGTTTGGAATGGGGCGGATTGGTACTGGAGTATATGAAGATCTCAATTATCATTTTCCCGATAAGGTTATAGGAATTGATTTTAATACTGGTGTCTTCAAAGATCATGATCTTCATCGTAGAAAAGTAATTTATGCTGATGTGATGGATAAGGATTTTTGGGGTACGGTTGATTTAACAAAAATTGAAATGGCTTTCTTGAATTTACCCGATTTTGATAAAAACCTATTTACAGTGACGCAGTTAAAAGAAAAAGGTTTTCAGGGACATATTTCGGCAATTGCAATGTATGATGATGAAATTGGTTTGTTAAAAGAGGCAGGTGCTGAGGCGGTGTACAATTTTTACTCTGAAGCGGGTATTGGTTTTGCTGAACATGTACGACATAACCTCTTAGACAATGAAGATGATTCAAATAAAAAACCATCTGTGAAAGGCGCCTGATTCTGTACGAAAACGGGATTCTAAGCAATAATATCTGGAAGTAACATATTTTCCAGTTTGATTATTTCGTCTTTTAGAAGTAATTTACGTTTTTTAAGACGTGAAATCTGCAGTTGAGTGTGAATTGTTTTAGGCATATGGTGAATGGCATCATCTAAATCACGGTGTTCCAGTTTTAGTGCTTCGAGTTTTTCGCGTATTTTGTGTTTTTCTGCTTCGTTCATAGATTTACTTTTATGTTCACAATCAGGAGATATACCAAGTATCTGTTATAAATATATCAAAATCAAGATTAACCCTATGTTGAGGTTGAGGAGAATTATCATATGCTTGAAAAAAGATTTATTCATCTTTTCATTCTAGCTGTTATGCTTGGACTTGTGTCCTGTTCCAGTCAGACAAAACTTTACGAGCGTTGGAATGATACAGAATATGTTGGACCCAAACTGGAAAAAGTTTTGATTCTTGGTGTGTTTAAAGACGATATTCAACGAAGAATGTTTGAGTCAACTTTTGCTAATGAAGTTGACTCAAAAGGTAAACAGGCTATTGCTGGCTATACATTGATGCCAGAAAAAGAAGATTTTGATAGCAAAGAGGATATTTTGGCTGCAGTAAAAAAAGTGGGAGCCGATTCTGTATTAATCACAAGCTTTAAAGGGGTTATTGAGAAACAACGAGATGTTCCTCCTCGTGTAGATTATGTGCCAAGAATGGGAATGCGTTATGGTCGTTACGGGTACGGCTATGGTGGTTATTATGGTTCAACGTATGAAACGGTTTATCGCCCAGGGTACACGGTAACTGATACGGTTGTTCAGCTTGATACTCGTGTTTACTCGGTAAAACATGAAAAACTGGTTTGGGCTGGAAAAACTAAAAGTGTTAATGCTTCATCCGCTCAAGATGTGATTAAAGAATTAGTGATACTGGTTATAAATGATATGAAAGAAAGTGGTTTAATTAAATAATAATTAGAAGAGACATTTAAGGAGATTAAATTGGACACTAAATTTAACGTAGTCTATGCGGGACTTAAAGATGGCGTCACTGCAGAAGAATTCATTGCAAAATTTTGTGATAAGTTTGGTATCAGTGAAGAAAAAGCCCAGAAAATTGTTTCTTCAACATCAGATGTTGTAATAAAAAAAGATTTGGATGAAGCTAAAGCAAAAAAATATGCATCTGCATTTGAATCTTGTGGAATTGTTGCTCGTTTGGATGAAATCGCTGAAGAATCAGGAGGATTATCACTAGAGCCCATAGCTGGAGAAAAGGATGCTGAAGAAGAAGTCTCTTCAGTTGAGGTTTGCCCAAAGTGTGGTTCTGAACGGATTGAGAATGATGAATGTTTAGCATGTGGTATTTATATTTCAAAGTACCTGGAAAAACAGGAAAGTGCTTCTATACAGTATGATGAAGATCCAGAAACTCCTATTAGTCATAATCAGACTGTAAATGAAGATGATGATTCTACAGGCAACCCCTACGCCACCCCTGAAGCCCCTTTGGAAAAAAATGTCGTAAGTAAAGAAGGGCAAGGCTCGGTTGAAGGTGGTATAAATGGTGACTATGATTTCACCATCAGTGAAATTTTTAGTGAAGCATGGGAAAGAACAAAAGGGGCTAAG
>JAPHSW010000112.1 GCA_026196615.1 Gammaproteobacteria bacterium
GTGGGGGTGATGAATGGGATCTTTAATAAATGAATTTAATTTTATTATTAATGAAATTGAGTACTGTGAAAAACGCATTGAAGATAATAATAGAATGCTAGTTAAAAGTAAATTAGATAAAATAAATAGTTTAAGCTATGTTATTAATCATTTAAAAGAAGATACTTCTTGCTTTACTGATTATTTAAATAGTTTAAAGGAAGATCTATTAGAAGTATTGCGTGCAGGTAAAAACTATTTAGATACAGGTACACCTCCTAATGAGTTTATTGTCTTTCCAAATTTAGATAAAAATACAATGCATGCCGTTGTTAAAAAACTAAATTTAGATATAGAGCTTAATGCTGATATAAGTAATGACTTAGGCGGTGTTTTAAATGTGTATTGTCCCGTGTTAGCGGGTGAGCATACCTGCGCAATAGCCATTGACTGTTTAGATATACTGCCTAATGACTTGTATAATATCTTACCTGAAGAATCTTTTATTAAGGTAGGGCTAATTAAAAATATGAAAGTGTTAGGGAGGGGGTTATAATGTTTGCTATCCAGAAAAATTGGGCTAATTTTAAAAAATTAGCCTTAGCACCTTTATACGCATTAAATGGTGTGAATAACACAGAAGAAAAACAAATTAATAATTTTTTGATAAAAGTTTTTATTGCGGGGTATGCCTCCAATTTAAAAGAGGTACAAACTTTTATCAATAGAAATCCTTCTAAAGAGCAACTGCATTTATTTTTAGAAAAATCAAATTTTGAAATCAGCGAAACATTAAAACAAATAACCGAACAAGATATAGGGGATGTATCTGAAAAAATAAAGAGGATATTACATTGAAAAGTAATAATGAAAAAACGATTAGCCAAATTAAACATGTGCAACAGCCAGATCAAAATACCTGCGCTATTGCCAGTGTTGCAATGGTTTGTGATAAACCTTTTAAGTTAGTATTAGATGCATATAAGCATTATTACGGTCCAGAAATAAAAGGCGTTTATAATGATCAAGTTAAACACTTACTGACCTTATATGGGTGTGGTACTGAAGATTATCTCCCGTATTGCCCTTTAGCAGTAGGTACGTATATATTTGGCGTAGCTTCTTTAAATAGAATTAGCGGTAGTCATATGCTTGTAGTTGATATAATAGAAGAAGTATATGAGCCTTTTATATTTGACCCACAAAAAGGTAATGAGGGAAAAAAATATTATACTTCTTTTGAAGAATTAAAAGCCATTAATACTATTATTAAAGTATTAAAATTCTAAGGAAATAAATATGAGCCCTATAAAGTTAATGAATGTTATTACAAAATTATTAATAAAACCAATATATTTCATTTTAATGATTGACCCAAAAGCAGAAGACAAATTATGGTACGCGGGCTTTAAATATGCAGAAAAACATCTAGACCCTCGCACACGTCAATTATATACAAATACAAAGTATCGTTTGTATGATGTAGCTGCATTATCAAAAAAAATAACAGGGCAAGAAGCATATGGGCAAGGAATAGAAGATTACCTTAGAAATTATAAATACCGGTGTTTTAAAAACGGCCCAAGTTTTTATAGGCTTAAAGAGGTAAATTAAGTTTATGCAAAATGATATTGATTGCCCTAAATGTGGTACGCAAATGTGGTGGAAAGGTTTAGAAAAACCAAAGTGCCCTAAGTGCCATAACTTTGAACAGCATATTGATTTATTTTTAACAACAAGGCAATATGCTAATTTAACAAGAAAAATAGCGGAGTTTATTACTCTGCCTAGTAATTCTTTTTCAGAAAAAGAAATTAATGTGGCTACCGAAGCTATATTTTCTAAATTGCATAAAGATGTTACAACAGTACTTGTAACAAGAGCTAACGCCCTTTATGGTGCAAAGCGAAAAACCAAATAAATACTAAACTAAACTTAAATATACATACACACGGTGTTAAAAAATGTCATATGATCTTTATGAAGTACTTGGTTTATCAAAAAATGCTACGACCGCAGATATTAAAAAAGCCTATCGTAAATTAGCAAATACTTATCATCCAGATAAAAATAATAATTCAGAAGATGCTAAAATTAAATTTCAAAAAATACAAACAGCGTATTATATTTTACGAGACCCAGAAAAAAGAAAACGGTACGATGAAACAGGAAGTATAGATACCAACAAAAAATTAACAACCATGGATATAGCTAATATATTAATTTATGATACCTTTAAAGAGTTAATGGTTAAAAATAAATACAAACGTAGAAATTATTTTAAGCTAATATTAAAAGATATAAAAGAATCTTTAAAGGCGGTAGAGATGGATATGAAAGAGCAATATGCTATACGAGAAAAAATGGAGTATTTATTAAACCATATGCAGTTAAATAGAGGGTTTAAAGAGGCTTTAGAAATAGATATTGAACAACAAAAAAATAAAATAATTTTTTATAATAAATCAAAAGAAGTAGCCACTACCGCAATTCAAGTTTTAAAAGATGCAAAATATACAGGTGAAGATCTACCTGATATGGCAGACCAAAATGGGGCACATTCTTTTGAAGAAGCATTGGCAATGGTATTTAGTGATCTACATAAAAAAGGATAATTATGACTGATAAAGATAAAA
>JAPHSW010000081.1 GCA_026196615.1 Gammaproteobacteria bacterium
GCGTGATTCGTATGTTAAAGAAGATCGTTCACGCGGTATCTTCTTTGACCAGGATTGGGGCTCAATGCCAGGTGTTATCCCAGTAGCTTCTGGTGGTATTCACGTATGGCACATGCCTGCACTAGTAAGCATCTTTGGTGATGATTCTTGTTTGCAGTTTGGTGGTGGTACATTAGGTCACCCTTGGGGTAATGCTGCAGGTGCTGCTGCTAACCGTGTTGCGGTTGAAGCCTGTGTTGAAGCACGTAACCAGGGCGTTGAGCTTGAGAAAGAAGGTAAGGACATTCTTACTAAAGCTTCTGCTCATAGTCCAGAACTTAAGATTGCTATGGAAACCTGGAAAGAGATCAAATTTGAATTTGATACTGTTGACAAGATTGACGTTGCACATAAATAAGATTGCGATAATTGATTCACAATGTCGAGCAGCTTAATAGTCGCTCGACAGTGAGATAATAACTATTATTTTGGAGTAAATCACATGAGTGATGTACAAGATTACAACTCAAGCCTGAGCGATGCTGCTCAGAGCCGTAAATATGAAACTTTTTCTTACCTGCCCGCATTATCTGTTGAGTCTACTCGTGCTCAAATACAGTATATTGTCGATAAAGGTTGGAACCCAGGAATTGAACACACAGAGCCAGAAAATGCTATTAGCAACTACTGGTATATGTGGAAACTGCCTATGTTTGGTGAGACTGATGTTGATGCGATACTTGCAGAAATTGAAAACTGTCATAAAGCCCACCCAGAAAACCATGTTCGTCTGTTAGGCTTTGACAACTTTGCTCAATCTGCTGGTGCAGCAATGGTTGTTCACCGCGGCGTTTCCGTCTAGAACACCAAAGTAGAACGACAAAGTGAGATAAAGAAGTAAATAAAAAGCCTCTGTCGAAATGCTATCTGTCAGAGGCTTTTTACCCTATAATTCACATTAATATTAACTAATTTAAGGAACACTTATGGCACGTCCTGATACATACGTTGGCGTACAGAACGAAGTCAATGGTGGCATGACCACAATTGGTAAAATTATTCGTGATGCATGGGTTTTTGGTTTAATTGAAGAGTCAGAAACTTGTGAAGGCTGGAATTTTGCAGGTGTTGACGCCTTACTTGATAAGGTCAATACAGAATGGGATAAATATGGATGTTTGGTGAGTAACCTACCCCCTGAATTGCTTGAAAAACACCAAAGAATACATAATAAAGCTATAGAAAAAGCACGAGCTAATGGTTGGTGCGGAGAAGTAGAAACAGAGGATGAAAAGTAAAGAGACTTCAGATAAATCTGAGGTTACTTAGATGTCCTGGTAATCAATTTCGTTTTGCAGTTCATGCAATGATTAACTGTAAAACTTATTAAATAATGTTATTTGAATTAAGAGAGAGTGGGCCATGTCCGTTACTGAAAACGTTGTAGATCCCGAGCAATATTTAATCAAAGATGAACCCTATTATGAACCAGTACGTTCTGAAATTTCATTATACGAATCGGCTTACGATGTCCGTATGCCTATGATGATTAAAGGGCCAACTGGTTGTGGTAAATCACGTTTTGTAGAGCATATGGCCTGGAAACTTGGCAAACCTCTTATTACAGTTGCCTGTAATGAAGATATGACTGCATCTGATCTGGTTGGTCGTTTTCTATTAGATAAAGATGGAACCAAATGGCAAGATGGCCCACTAACAACTGCTGCACGCATGGGAGCTATCTGTTATCTTGATGAAATCGTAGAAGCACGTCAGGATACAACGGTTGTTATTCACCCACTAACTGACCATCGACGTAGTCTACCTTTAGATAAAAAAGGTGAACTAATACAGGCACACCCTGACTTTCAGTTGGTTATTTCCTATAACCCTGGCTATCAGAGTTTAATGAAAGATTTAAAACAATCGACTAAACAACGTTTTGGTGCAATGGATTTTGACTACCCAGAAGAAAAAACCGAAATTAATATTGTTGCTAAAGAGTCGGGTGTTGATTCTGATATTGCAGAAAAATTGGTACATATTGCTCAACGAGCACGAAACTTAAAAGGCCATGGTCTTGATGAAGGTATTTCAACTCGACTTTTAGTGTATTCAGGTCAACTAATCGCTAAAGGTGTTGCTCCACTGGATGCCTGTAGTATGACTATGGTAACACCATTAACTGATGATCCCGATATGCGTGATACTCTCAACGCTGCGGTTGAAACATTTTTTGGTTAAACCAATAAAGTGAAAATGTGATAAGAAAACAGACCTGAAAGTCAATTATCTTGTCGCGTAATGTTCTGATAATGATAGAAGCATAATATGTCAATAAAACTTGAAGATTACGAAGATTTTCTTATAGATGCAGCACCTGAGATACGTGATGTACTGGACAGTACATTTAACGAAGCATCACGCGTTATGTCACCAACCGGTCTACAAGAGTATATGGATGGTGCAAAAACTTTATGCAACCTGGGACGTGGTTCAGGAGTTGTTATTTCTTATTTACAAGAAATGCCACTGGTTGCAAAAGAATGTGGTGAAGATGTCATTGGTGATTGCTTAAGTTCTGCGATGAAGCTTTCATCTATGACCTCTGGTGAAGTGGTTGCTCTATTATTTGGTAGTATGCCAACAGCAGCTCGCAACCTGGGTGATGCAGAATTATTTCGTGGCTACCTGACATTAATTCATCAGCTGGCTTCCACTGCATCACGTGGTGTTCGCCCAATGCTTAACCACATTGATGATTTACTATCAAAATTAACACTCAGTGGATTACGTCGCTGGGCTAATTTTGGTGCACAAGCGTATCGTCGCGATTTTAATAATTTAACGGCCTATTTTAATCTTGAATCGGCAGATAGTCGTGCCGTATTACAAAAAGAACGTCGTGGTATTCTTTTTATAAGAACTCAGCGTAAGCTCAATTTTTATTTGCGAGCATTGTGGGGACGTGATTTTTTCTTACGACCTACAGGTGCCGACTTTGCAGATTTTCGTCCCTACATAGAACATCGTATTTTACACTTGCCTGATGCGCTTGATGATTATGGCGATATTCCTGGCCTTGAATTATATCGTGCTACTGCAGCTCATATGGCATCGCATATGATTTATTCTTCGGAACCAATTTCTGCTGAAGGTTTGAGTCCAGCACAAATGTTTTTTATTGGCTTAATTGAAGATGCTCGGATTGAATACAAAGCAGTCAATGAATTTCCAGGTTTAAAAAAGCTTTGGCTTTCTCTTATGAAAGTTCCTGGTGAAGAAAAAGTTGAGCACCCAACTATGACGGTGCTTGAACATTTTTCAATTATGCTAATGGATTCTACGGTCTCTTCAGATGATCAAAAACTGAATGAGATTGCTGAAAAATTTCATAATGAAATTGAAGAAAACCAGGATAATAATAATTTTTGTTGGCATATTGGGTTGGATCTCTTTAACTTGTTTTCTACCCGAAAAGAAGTGCCTAGCTTACGAATACTAGAACGTATCAATATCCCTTATCGTGATGATAATCGTTATGTTTGGGAATTTGAAGAATTTGATATGGATGTTGAATTTGAATACGTTCCAGCTAGTCAAAGACAGGTTCGTAAGCAAGTCAGTGTAATTGAAATGGCTAATGAAGTAGATTGTGAACTGGCCGGAGACGATGCACAGGAAATTTGGACTTGTTCAACCAATATGCGTCCTTATGAAGATGACTTGACTGATGAACAAGAAAGCTTCAATGATATGTGGGGTAAAGAGCCTGTTTCGGATCCTTTTCACTATCAGGAATGGGATTATCAGATTCAGTTGCATCGACCTGACTGGGCAACGGTCTATGAACGTCGTCAACCCAGAGGGCATGTTGAAGATATACAAGCTATTATTGATGAATACAAACCCGTTGCGCATCGTATTAAACAAATTATTGATTTGTTAACACCAGAAGGTGTGCAACGTGTCCGTAATATGGAAGATGGCGACGAAGTTGATATTAATGCTGCTATTGATGCCATGGTTGCAATTCGAATGGGTGAACAACCTAATACTCGAATTACTATGCGAAATGTTTTGAAGAATCGAGATCTTTCGGTTGTTTTATTGTTAGATTTGTCTGAATCAACCAATGAACCGATGAATGGGTCTGAGAAAACGGTCCTACAGTTAACTCGTGAAGCTGCCACTTTGGTAAGTACAGCAATTGAAGGTATTGGCGATCCTTTTGCTATACATGGCTTTGCCTCTGATGGACGTCATGATGTTCAGTACTACCGTTTTAAAGACTTTAATCAACATTTTGATGATGAGGTTAAGTCTCGCCTTGCTGGTATGAAAGGCGGTTTATCAACTCGAATGGGTGGTGCACTGCGACATGCTGGTCATCATTTATTAAAACAGCAGGAAAAACGAAAACTTGTCTTATTGGTGACAGATGGTGAACCTGCTGATATTGATGAACGTGATCCACAGCATTTACGACATGATACTAAAAAGGCGGTTGAAGAATTGTACAGTACTGGTGTGTTAACTTACTGTTTAACATTAGATCCAAATGCTGATGATTATGTAAAACGTATTTTTGGTGAAAACAACTATACTATTATTGATAATGTTGATCGATTACCCGAAAAACTTCCGACCTTATTTGCTAATTTAACAGGTTAGCGAATTTAAGAGCGAGATGAGCCATGAGTCGTGTTGTAGGTATGCCCATCTATGAACAAAATACAGTAGAAGTTCCTGCAAAACTGTATAATTTATGGCGCCGTGCTAAATTACACTTCACTTGCCCAATACGATTTCCACTGGATGGCTATCGCGGCTTAGTGATGATTTTGGATGAAAATGAATGGCTATGTGCGGATGAAAGACAAAATGATTTACCTGTTATTTGCTGGATAGATTTTGTTGATCAAGGTAGGGATGCAATACATCTGCCAATAGAATGTAAGCTAAATTATTATCATTTTGCAGCCCATAAAATACGTGAACATGTTCTTGAATTGATGGAACAAGAGTTAGAAAATAAATTAGGCAAACATCATAATTAAAAGATGAATATAACGTCTTTATTATAAATTTAAATTCTCATAAAGGAGGTACCGATGGCTTTAGTTAATATGTGTGATCTTTTACATCATGCTTACGATAACAATTATGCTGTTGGTGCTTTTGACCTCGTAAGTCTTGATTTTCTAGAGGCAGTCATTGGTGCTGCTGAACGTTGTCGAGCTTCTATTGTTTTAAGTATTGCCGAGCCTCATTTTGCCCATTATGATTTTGAATTAATGCTACCTGCTGTAGAAGCTGCAGCAAAAAGAGCTTCAGTACCTGTAGCGATTCAACTGGATCATGGTGGTAGCATAGAAACTGCTACAAAAGCCATTAATTTGGGTTGTAATGGCATAATGCTGGATGTTTCTGATGCTCCATTGGCTGATAATATAAAGGCCACACAATCTATGGTTAAAATGGCACATAGCTGTGGTGTTCCTGTTGTTGGAGAGCTTGGTTATGTTGCAGGAATTGAAGGGGAGGGGGCTCTGCAACATCCTGGAAAAATGTCTTTTACTAACCCTGTTGAAGCTAAAGCTTATGTTGAACGTACTGGCGTAGATTTTCTTGCCGTATCAATTGGTACAGTTCAAGGACGTATGAAAGGACGTGCAAAACTTGATTTCCAGCGTTTAAAATTACTTCATCAAACAGTAAAAGTTCCTCTGGTTATTCATGGGGGTAGTGGCTTAAATGAAAGTCAGTTTAGAAAATTGACGACTCACGGCGTTGCTAAAATTAATTATTATACGGCATTATCAGATGTCGCTGCTGGTGCAATGCGTAACCAGACGAAGTTGAACCCACAAGGCAGCTTTGTTGAACTTAAACAAGATGTTAAAGAAGCGGTTGGGGCAGAAGTCGAACGATGTTTACGTATTTGGGGAAGTGCTGGTCGCGCTGCAGAAGTGATGGAACAGTGTGAGCCCTGGGTTCCAGTTGAGCATGTCATTGTGCATAATGCGAAACGACTTAATGAACAGCAAGTTAACTCAATCATGACAGAAGGACGACGACTGCTGTCTAATATTCCTGGTGTACGAAGTGTCTTTACTGGACAGGCAATTAAAGAAGGTGAACAGTATCAATTTATTTGGTCTGTGCACTTAAGTAATAAAAAAGTTATAGACAGTCTAAGAGAACATCCTGACTATATCACTTTTACTCATCACATTCTTGGTCGCCCTTATATTGAAAATATGAGTACCATTGATTATGAAGATATTGCATCTAGTGGTGTAAAAAAAATTAATCAAAGCACAGATCATATGGCCGATGTTATGGGGACTGGTTTTTCAAGCTTTGGTTCAGGTTAAAAAGTACATGCATCAATAATAGAGTTAGGAAATATATTCCTAACTTGACTTTTTATTACTTCAAATAAAAATGTTTCTTTATTTATAGAATCTCATATTATTATTCATTTTTTGATGCCATTATTCGTTCAACTGTTTCGACAATGGCTTGCGTTTGAGGATCAATTTCAATATTAATACGATCCCCTTTTAGTCTTGTTCCAATGTTGGTTCGTTGCAATGTTTCAGGTATTAAATTGACATTAAAAGTTGAATTTTTAACATCCCCAATAGTCAGACTAATCCCATCAATGCCAATATAGCCTTTACTAAAAATAAATCTTTTGTATTGTATGGGAATTTCAAACCAAATTTGACAATTATTCTCTGAAACAATGACATCTATTACTTTTGCAGTAAATAAGATGTGTCCCGACATCTGATGACCACCAATTTCATCTCCAAAACTCGCAGCTCGTTCTATATTAACTGAATCTCCTTCCTTTAAATCACCAAGATTTGTGACTTCTAGTGTTTCTTGCATTAAATCAAAAGAAATGTTGACTCCATCTATTTTTGTGACTGTTAGACAGCAACCATTATGTGCAATAGAAGCACCAGTTTTTAAGCCCGATAATAGTGATGAGTCGAGTTCAATAACATGAGTTTGAAAATTCTTTTTTTTAATAATTTGAGTGACAATAGCTGTGCCTTGTACAATTCCAGTAAACATAAGTTTTTTATTTTACTCCAGTGAATAGAATAGGTTTGAATCGATTAAGTAATGACTGTAGCTTCAGTTCGACCTGTTAATGTTTGTAGATCACTAATTTCAAGTGAGATCTTTATTAATTCATCAAGTGCCTGTTGAGTATCCTGATTCATATTATCGGGATTTGTTTCGTAACTTTCATAATAAATTCGTAAAGTTGCACCACTGGTTCCTGTACCAGATAAGCGGAATATAATCCTTGAACCATTGTTAAAACCGATCCGTATACCCTGGTGATCGCTGACACTATTGTCCACCGGATCTGTGTAACAAAAATCATCACTATAACTTATGGTCAGTGAACCAGTCTGCGTATTTATTAAATTTTTGACCTTGTTACGAAGACCTTCCATGACGTTATTTGCTGAATCTGATTCAATGGCTTCATAATCATGGCGGGAATAATAGTTTCTGCCAAATTCATGCCAATGTTGTTTAACAATGTCTGCAACGGACTCCTTACGAACAGCCAGAATATTCAGCCAGAAAAGTACAGCCCAAAGTCCATCTTTTTCTCTAATGTGACTTGAGCCTGTACCAAAACTCTCTTCGCCACAAAGGGTGACTTTATCAGCGTCCATTAGATTTCCAAAGAACTTCCAGCCAGTCGGTGTTTCATAACTCTCAATACCCATTTTTTTAGCCACTTGATCAGATGCCTGGCTTGTGGGCATTGAACGAGCAACTCCCATAACTTTACCTTTATAGGCTGATACTAAATCGGCGTTGGCAGTTATAATGGCAAGACTATCACTGGGGGTAACAAAAATATTGTTTCCAACAATCATATTTCTGTCACCATCACCATCTGAAGCAGCTCCAAAATCAGGTGATTGTTCTGAGAACATTAATTCGGCAAGATGATGAGCATGTACCAGGTTGGGGTCTGGATGACCACCACCGAAATCTTCTTGTGGGATACCGTTAATAACAGAACCTTTTTTTGCCCCAAGTTGGTTTTCCAGGATTTCAAGAGCATAAGGGCCCGTCACTGCATGCATTGCATCAAAACAAAGAGTAAAACCATCTGAAATCATATTGCGAATTGCATCGAAATCAAATAATTCATTCATTAACTGTGCATAATCTTCAACTGAATCGATGATTTCGACTGTCATACCATTCAAATCATGGGATGCAACGTGAGTGATATCAATATTATCAGTGTCAAGAGTGAGATATTCAGTAATTTCTAAAGTTTTGGAATATATTGCATCAGTGATTTTTTCAGGTGCGGGTCCACCATTGCCTGTATTGTATTTAATACCAAAATCTTCATCAGGACCACCAGGGTTATGACTGGCAGAAAGAATAATTCCGCCATAGGCTTGATTTTTACGAATAACAACAGACGCAGCCGGTGTCGAAAAGATTCCATTTTGACCCACAATGACTTTTCCAAAGCCATTTGCACTGGCCATTTTTAGAATAACCTGTATTGCATCATTATTATAAAAGCGTCCATCACCACCTAAAATAAGTGTTTTTCCCTGAAAATTACCAATAGATGCAAAAATTGACTGAACAAAGTTTTCAAGATAGTTGATTTGTTGAAAATGCTTAACTTTTTTACGCAGTCCAGAGGTTCCTGGTTTTTGATCATCAAAAGGGGTGGTCGAAACAGTGGTGATGCTGCTGGTTGGCATAATTTTTCCTTTGTCTTTGGAAACAGAGAATAAAAAAAGGCAAAAGCCTTAAAAGCGTATTATTTTATATTATTCAGGCAAACTATTCGACAAGCCCTTGAAAGTATCATTTTAATCCCCACATTTTCTAGCATTATTAAAGTAAACCTAATTAACCAAGTCAATACTAAGGGGAAAATGAATGAGTGTTGAAGCACATAAGGAAACACTAGGCTTTCAGACAGAAGTGAATCAATTATTAAAGTTAATGATTCACTCGCTATACAGTAATAAAGAAATTTTTCTGAGAGAATTGGTCTCCAATGCGTCAGATGCCATTGATAAACTACGTTTTGAAGCAATTAGCGAAAGCAAATTATATGAAAATGATTCAGAATTAAAAATTTCTCTATCATTTGATAAAGAAGCTAAGACAATTACCATTTCAGACAATGGTATTGGTATGTCACGTGATGAAGTAGTAGAAAACATTGGAACTATCGCTAAATCAGGTACTCGTCAATTTTTAGATTCTTTAACAGGTGATCAAAAGAAAGATGCCAATGCTATTGGTCAATTTGGTGTTGGTTTTTATTCAGCGTTTATTATTGCTGATAAAGTGAGTCTCCGTACACGCCGAGCTGGTACAGCATCTGATCAGGCTGTGTTATGGGAATCTGCCGGCGAAGGTGAGTTCAGTATAGAAACAATTGATAAAGAACTTCGTGGTACTGAGATTACATTACATCTTAAAGAAGGTGAAGATGAATTTCTTGATGGATTGCGCTTAAGAACTATTGTCCGCAAATATTCTGATCATATTACTGTACCTATTGAAATGCTTAAAGAACCTGAGCCTCAAATGCCTAATGAAGATGGAGAAGTTGAGGAAGATAAAGATATTGAAGATGTCATAGAATATGAAGTGGTTAACAGTGCTTCAGCACTTTGGACACGTTCAAAAAGTGATATTTCAGATGAAGAATACACTGAATTTTATAAGCATGTTGGTCATGATTTTGAGGAACCATTGGCTCGTTCGCATAACCAGGTAGAAGGTAAATATGAATACACATCTTTGCTATTCATTCCTAAACGTGCACCATTTGATATGTGGGATCGTGAACGTCAACATGGTATCAAGCTTTATGTTCGTCGTGTGTTCATTATGGATGAGACTGAAAAGTTGATGCCGAATTACTTACGTTTTGTAAAAGGTATTATTGATTCCAATGATTTGCCTTTGAACGTATCGCGTGAGATCCTTCAAAATTCAAAAGTTCTGGATAATATTCGTTCTGGCTCAGTGAAAAAAGTACTGGGTTTATTACAAAAAATGGCTAATAACGATAAAGAAAACTACCAGACTTTCTGGAAAGAATTTGGTCGTGTCATGAAAGAAGGTCCAGGAGAAGACTTCGGTAATCGTGATAAGATTGCTAAGCTTATTCGTTTCTCAAGTACAATGGATGATAAAGAAGAGCAGGAAGTCTCTTTAGATGACTATATTTCACGAATGAAAGAAGGTCAGAAAGATATTTATTATATTACCGCTGATAGCTTCGCAGCTGCTAAGAATAGTCCTCATCTTGAAGTATTCCGCAAGAAGGGTATTGAAGTCTTATTATTAACCGATCGTGTTGATGAATTTTTGATGTCTTCTTTACCAACTTATGAAGAAAAAAATATTGTTTCAGTTGCCCGAGGTGAATTAGATTTGGGTGATATGGAAGATGAAGAAGAGAAAAAAGAGCATGAGAAAACTCAGGAAGAATACAAAGACTTCTTGAAGAAAGTGACTGACTCCCTTGGTGATGATGTTAAAGAAGTTCGCATGACACATCGTCTTACAGAATCTCCTGCGTGTCTTGTTACTGGGGAGCATGATATGAGTGCTAATCTGGAGCGTTTGCTACAGCAGGCGGGTCAAGATGTTATGGGACATAAGCCTATTTTTGAGTTGAATCCTGAGCATCCATTAGTTAAACGTTTGAACACTGAAGCAGAAGGCGAACGTTTTGATGACTGGACTCGTATTTTATTTGAACAAGCCTTATTAAGTGAAGGTGGTCAGCTTGAAGATCCCGCTACTTTTGTGAGCCGATTAAATAAGATGTTACTTGAGTTAACAAGTTAAACTCAATTTGTAGGAAATAGAGTGATGATAAGCATTTTCTATATTTATAGAAATGCCGTCACTTTATTTCCTCAATTTTCCCTCCTAAATTGACATAATTATTATGCCACCCACAAATACAGAACAACCAAAACAAGAGTCACCTTATGAAATGCTAGGTGGTGGAGAGAAACTTCACGAATTGGTTGATCGATTTTATGATTATATGGATACACTTTTTGAAACTCAATCCATTCGAGATATGCATGCTAAATCTTTAAAAGTTTCACGTGAGAAGCTATTTATGTTTTTATCAGGCTGGTTAGGTGGTCCTGATCTCTATATTGAAAAATATGGTCACCCCATGTTGCGACGCCGTCATATGCCATTTTCTATTGGAAAAAATGAAAGCCAACAATGGCTATTATGTATGGAAAAAGCCATGGACGACATGTCTATCGAGCATGATTTAAGAATCATACTTGATCGCTCATTTAAGCAAACAGCTGAACATATGCATAATATTCAGTAGGCTAATTCTGATTTATTGACTATAATTTACATTAGTACTTTAGGACGATTATTTCCTTAAAGGGAGTATCCTAGTGATTCGTTAACGAATTTTGAGTTAAAAGATGCGTTTTATTTCAAATTATCCTGCTTTTTTTCGTATTATTTTGTTTGTAGCACCATTTTGTTTTTTTAGTTTTGGTGATTTCATCATTTCTGACGCTGTGGCAACATCAGGACTTCCCAGTCAACAAGCACGATTTTCAGGTATGAGTGGGACGTTTAAAGCGAAAAAGAAAGAAGCTGAAGCAGAAAGACTTGCCGAAGAAGCTGAAGCTCAAAAGGAAGCGGAGCAAAATGATAACTCTTCAGATGATTCAGTCACTTATTTTAAATTGCATACTTTTGTTGTGAATGTCATTGATGAAGATAATGTTGATAAATTGCTATTATTAACGCTGGAAATTTTTTGCAAAATACAGGATTCAGAAGATAGATGGCTTATTGAGAATCATTTGGCACCTATAAAAGATACTATCATCACTTATGTTTCTGGTCAAAATAGGCAAGGAATTCAGACACAAAAACAAAAGAAAACACTCCAGAAAGAATTAACCGAACGAGTCTCAGAGACACTAAAAAAATTAACTGGGAAAAAAGTAATCAGTGCCTTGTATCTGACACGAATTATTGTCCAGTAATAATTGAATTACTATGAAGGAAAATATGTTCTATTTGGTTTCATCAAAACAGAGCTCAATGTAAAACTTACCCTCTTGGGTACTGAAGGGAATTAAGATAATTTTGCCCTTTGCCATATGTGCAACTTTATGATTTAGGCCCGATACAACAGCGGGTGTTGCCATATCAAAATCATACCCTTTCTCTAACAATAGATTTTTTGCACCCCCAGTGGTCATATTCGTCAGTTCACCAACCATATCTATGACTGTCTCATCAATTTTGCTTACCTTTTCTCCCACCATTTTTTCAACGATATCAATGATGACAGCCTGTGAAAATGAAATGGCTAATGAACCTTTTATATTTTTTCCAGCCATGCCAATAATTCCGGTGACATCACCCTTGGACGTTGTACTGTTTTTTAAAGTTGGCTTACCAATTTGGCACTTAATACCTCCCATTGTCTCTAAGACATTGCTTAAAGAAGACAAAAAAGGATTTATAAAATCTATATTCATAAAATATCCATGTTATTTGAAATTAAAGGTTAATGGAATAAAATAATATTTTGTTAGTTATGATTTGTAATCAGTTCATCAATGGGAGCGGGTTTGGCAATACCATACCCTTGTAAATGGTCAACATTAATGCTTGACAGTTTATCTGCTATTTCTGTGTTTTCAACAAATTCTGCAATGGTTTTCATTCCTAAAATATGACCAACATCATTGATTGATTTTACTATAGAAAAATCAATTGGATCATCTAAAATATCTTTGACTAAAGAGCCATCTATTTTTAAATAATCAACTGGCAAGTGCTTCAATTGAGCATAAGAGGCATGACCACTACCAAAATCATCAAGTGAAAATTGACAACCCATTACTTTTAATTTATGAATGAATTCTTTAGCATTATCCAGGTTATGCATTGCTGCTGTTTCTGTTATTTCAAAACAAATATTTACAGGCTTAATATTAAATTGAGAAAATTGTTCCTCAATAAATTGACTGAATAAACCATCAGTGATGGATTGTCCTGAGAGGTTAATAGCCATAATAGGGAGGGGTGAAAATATTTTCTGATGTTTTGATAACCATTTAAAAACAGAGCGAATAACCCAACGATCAATATTAATTGCCAGGCCGCATCTTTCAGCAGCTGGTAAAAACATGCCTGGTGGTATGATATTATTATTGCTAAGCATACGAATTAAAATTTCATAGTGTTCTTTATTCTCATCACTATTGCCCACAGATGTAATTTTTTGTTGATAAAGTTGCATTTGATTATTTTCAAATGCATAAGTTAACATATTGATTGTATGACTTTCATTAAGCTTTCTTGCAGCATGTTCATCATAAATTTGAACGCGGTTTCTACCATTTTCTTTAGCTGTATAACATGCAGCATCGGCTTCACTTAATAATTTATCTGCTGAATCTTCAGTTTCCGAAAAGGCAACCAATCCAATACTTATTCCAACACTGAAAACATCTTCTTTCCAAAAAAATCTAAAATTATCAACAGATTCTAATAATTTCTTTGCTATCAGTAAGCCATCTTCGGATGTACAGTGATCCAAAAGAACACCAAACTCATCACCGCCAAGTCGAGAGAAAATATCTCTTTGTCTCAGTGTTTTGCTTAATGTTCGTGTTAACTGCTTGAGTAACTCATCACCAGCTGCATGACCTGCAGTATCATTGACTAATTTGAATCGGTCGAGATCCATATATAGTAAGACATAATGACTTTTCACTTCACGTGTATTTTTTAGTGCTTCAGTTAAGTAATAGTCGAATTTTCGACGGTTTAAAAGTCCCGTTAATGCATCATGATTTGCTTGAAATTCAATTTCATGAGCATATTGTCTCGATTGAGAAACATCATGAAAAACTAATACAATACCTATAAAATGTCCCTCCTTATTGTGTATTGCAGAAACATTATCTTCAATAGGAATATCAAGACCTGTTTTGTGTATCAGAACAGTGTTGTTATTAGGTTGGTTACTCGTTTGGTTATTTTTAAGACACTGGATGACGGGATCTTCATTTTTCTCTCTGGTATCTTCATTGATGGTGCAATAAACTTTGCTTATGTGTTCACCAATTGCTTTGTTTGAGCTCCAACCTGTTAATTTTTCTGCCATGGAATTAATTGAATCAATGATACCATCGATACTGGTTGTTATAACACCATCACCTATTGAACTGAGTGTAACAACAGCACGTTCATGTTCTTCCGTTAACTGACGTTGTATGGACGTCAGTTCTGATACATCATTAATGGATGCGATGATCATTTTTTTATTGTTGAAATTGATTGTATTTAGGGCAACGGTGATTGGCAACTCATGACCATTCTTAGTAAGTCCCTTAAGCTTCCTGTCAATTCCTAAGTTTTTAGATTCGAAAGTCTGGGTAAATTTTATTATATATTCTGAATGTTTATCTCTTAGATGTACTGGAATTAATACATCAACAGTTTGACCTATTAATTCTTCTTGTGTATATCCGAATATTTTTTCTGCTTGTGTGTTTATGGAGTTTATGGTTCCTGTTTCATCTGAAACTATAAGACCATATGGTGCAGACATGAACAGGCTTTCTAAATAATGCTTACTATCAGATAATTCCTGAGTCTGCATTTTTACTTCTGCTGCGAGAAGTTTATATGATAGGTTTAAGTTATTTTCTGCAATGCTTCTTGATTTTTCTTCATAGTGTAAACGCCAAACGAAAAAAAATACGATAATTAATAAGCATGTAAAAGCAATACCTGCGCGTTTTATCAATAACAACTCATAATTGGAAAAAAAATCTTGTTCAGGTATGGCAAGAATTGTCCAGGCCATATATTTTAATGGCATTTGAAACATAGTTGAGTCTAACGAGGTTTTTGAAAGTTGTTTTTGTCCAAGATATTGTTTTTTTATTCCAGCATCACTGATTTCAATATTTTCTGGATGTTTTGTTTGGACGATAAATAGTTTATGACCAGGTGCCTGTGAGTTTTTTAATAAGTCAACTAATGAATCAATTTTAAAACTTACAAAAAAAATCGGACCTTCATTCTTATTAATAATTTTACCCATAACATCAATATGATAAGTATCTGGGCTGTTTCCATGAATGAAAAAGGTCTCGTTAAGCCTTTCGGGGTTTCTTGCAAAGAATTGGAGACCAGACAGACAGCGTTGACCGATGTTGGAATTACTATTATTGATAATAGGTACACCATCTTTATCTGTTAGTGAAAAACTATATGCGTTTTTCAGTCGATTTTTAACTTGTTGGTCTAAATAGGATAGTTTGTCATGATCTTCAGTAAGTGTTGATAAACTTAATAGAAATTGGCGATCGTGTTCAATCATGGATTGAACAATGTTTTGCTTATTTTTTATAAATTGATTTAAATTATACTCTATTCCTTGAACACTTGACTTAGCTAATGTTAATTGTTCTTGATAGAACCGATTATTTTCAAAGGAAATTGCATAAAGAAGAGCAAATGCAGAAACAATCAATACCATGATGGTAAATGGTATTGCAACTGACTTAAAAGGCTTTGTTGTGTATTTTTGTGTAGTCAAAATGATCCATACCAGATTCTGTTTACTGAAAATAAATAAAGACAGTTATTAAAAAGCACTGGTAATATCCCCAAACTTTATAAGTGTTTTATTACTTATTAAGTTGGGTGTGAGTATTTTTATTATTTTTTTAAATTTAGCAGATATTAACGAAAAAGATAGGTGGCATAATAATTTATTGGCATTAATGCATGCCATATAATCTGAAGTACAACTCATTGCTATCGACTAAATCCTTGTGAGTGCCATCAGCTATGATTTGGCCATTATCAATGACAACGATTCTATCAGCTTGTTTAACAGCACTTAATCGATGGGCAATAATTAATGTTGTCTTATCTTTTAAATAGGACTGAAGTGAATTATGTAAATTATTTTCAGTTTCAGTATCAAGAGCAGAAGTTGCTTCATCTAATATAATGAGTTTGGGTTGGGTTAATATCATTCTTGCAATGGCTAAACGCTGTCTTTGCCCTCCAGAAAGACGTATTCCCTGACGTCCGACCATTGTATCCATCTGTTCAGGTAATTTTTTTACTGTTGTGTCCAATTGTGCAATTTGTAAGGCTTCCCAAAGTAATTCATCACTTATCTGCTTACCCAGACATAAGTTTTCACGAACGGTGTCATTAAAAAGAACGGGATGTTGTAAAACGGCTGCTGTGTTTTCCCTGACTTTATCAAAGCCAATTTCAGAAACAGGAGTATCGTCAAAACTGATTTCGCCAGATTCAATAGGGTAGAGTCCAAGCAAAATTTGGATTAAGGTTGATTTACCTCCGCCACTAGAACCAACCAGAGCTAACTTTTCTCCCTTATTAATGCTTAAGGATAGGTTATTTAAAATATAGTCATCCTCTGATGTCTTGTTTTCATCAATAATAGGGGATTTTGTATTATCAATTTCATTTTTTCTCGGGTATTTAAAACAAATATCTTTAAGCTCAATTGAAATGGTTGTTTGATGATTAAAAGGATCTTTTTTGCAAGGAATGATGGGTTCCTTTTCCAGTGCAAAAATTTTATTTAAACGTTTGATTGAAGCTTTTGCGCTGAAATAAGCATATTGAATGGTAAGAACTTCCTGAACGGGGCCCATCATATACCATAGGTATCCAAAAACAGCGAACATAAGGCCAATGGAGAGATCGGAAGTAAAAACCATAATCATGCTGACTGCACGAAAAACATCAAAACCAAAAAGGAAGACAACGTGAGAAAGCTGAGCTGCTGCATCGGTTTTCCATGAATAGGCAATTGAAAATTTCTTTACTTCGCTGGCTTGTTTAATTAAGCGGTGAATGTAATGTGATTCACGATTTGCTGCACGAACCTGGTGAATCGCATCAAGTGTTTCTACCAGAGCTTGTTGAAATAAGGCAATGGCATTATTCTCTTTAAGTTTCAATTCTTTGACTTTTTTACCCATTCTTATGGTAATAAAGACAACAATTGGATTAAAAATTAACAAGATCATGCCCAATTGCCAATCAATCCATAATAAAACAACTGCTGTTCCAATAATTGATAAGACAGCCACAATGAATTTACTAATGGTGACACTAATGAAATTATCGATGACTTCAATGTCTGTCACAAAATGTGAAGCAAAGCCGCCACTTCCAATGGTTTCATATTCACTGATGGCTATTTTTTTTAGATAAAGAGATAATTTCTCTCTCATTTGCAAAGTTATTGATTTAGCTAAAATCGTGAATATTCGCATTTGCCAAACATTGAGAACAACTGAACATAAGCGAAGTAAGACAGAAAATAACAAAGCTGTAATGATATAAAAAATGGCTGTCTGCCAGACTTCTGGGAGAAACGTATTCATTGCTGCAATTGCTGCTGCTGGTTTATTAAGCAATACCTCATCTACCATCAAAGGTAAAATTAATGGAATGGGCACAGAAAGTAAGGCTGCGATTATGGCAATTATGTTGGCATAAATGAGTTGCTTTTTATATTGTACAGCGAACTTGACTATTTGATTGAATGAAAAGCTTTCTTCAAATTGGTTATTATCTTGTTTCTTTGGTCGATCACTGGTCACACTGAGTCCTCATCGGGGTGTTTTTTACTATATAACTCATATAGAGCCTGGATATGTTTAACATAATTCACGGGTTCAGTACCACGAACATAACCATAACGTGCTTTCTTATAATATTTGGGCTTTGAAAGCAATAAAAAGGCTTTTTCAACATTTCCAAACCATCGATCAGGGTTGAGTCCTTCTTTAGATGCCAGACTTCTGGCATCTTTTAGATGACCCAAGCCTGCATTATAAGCTGCTAAGGTAAACCAGGTTTGTACATCGGCAGGTAATTCATTTGATAATTGATCATTTATCCAGGCCATATACTTTATACCGGCACGTAGACCATTTTCTGGAGTTTCAAGATCGGTAATAGAGATTTCACGTGCAGTTCTTGGCATGACTTGTAAAAGACCTTTGGCACCAGCCCAGGATTTTGCCTTTGGATTGAATTGACTTTCCTTATTAATTTGGGCTGCAATTAAACGCCAGTCGAAATCATACTCTTTAGCTAGTGATTTAATAAGATCATCATAAATTGAAATAGAATTATTATTTTTTTCACGTTTTTCTGCATCAAATAAATCACGAGAATTTTTGAAATACTTATTATATGTTACATTATAAAACAATTGCTTATATTCTTTATCTATAAACTTGTTTAACTCTGAGAGCAGTAATGTATCATCTTTTCTAACCAACCATCGTTGTCCATGCTCACCTGTTAATGGAAGGGAAACTATTAATTCATTATGCCAGCTTTGTTCTATTGCAACGATATTTGAATCAGCCAGAGTTAAATCAAAATGACCTTTGGTAACATTGTTAATAATTTCTTCAGTCTCCATAGATTCAGGTACTGCTTCAATTGTAAAATGAATATCATCAGCTCTTAATTTATTCTGGAGTTTATGAAGAGTGTTCCAGTAGGAGCTACTCTGTCGAATATGAAATGTCCGATTTGATAGATCCTCTAATGAATCTATGGTTTTGTCGTCTTTCTTTTGGACAATAACTTCCTGTACAAATAAATAAGGTTTGGTAAATTCTATGGGTAATTGTGCTCGCTCAGGCGTTTTTATTAGGCTTGCAGAAATGATATCGCCATAACCTTGCTCTAACCATTGAATCATTTGTTCAAAGTCATTTGCAACTAAAACTTTTAAATTAATCTTATGATTTTTTGAAAATTGTTTGATGAGTTCATATTCAAATCCCATCAGCTGATTTTTCCAAAGGAAGTATGAAGAAGCATTATTTCTAGTAATAAGCCTTAATTGACGATGTTTTTTTATACTATCAAAATCACCATAACGGGTATCTGGAAGATGTTGGAGTAATTTTTCAGTTTTAATATAGCGATTGACTTGTTTTAATAAGTCGGGATTATTTTTACGTACAGCCCATGCAATAGGACGCTCCTTGCCAAGATCAAGGATAGTTTTAATATCAGTGCGATATTCTTTAAATAAAGCCATTCGGTTACTGTCTTCGATGACCGCATCGACCTTACCCAGGACAATTTGATTAAATTTTTCATCAGATGAAAGTTTCTCATCCAATTGTATTATTTGTAGATTATCAAAACCTGCTATAGCTTGTTTTTCTTTCAGGGTGGTCAGTGTATCCCAAAAAGATGTATTTTTTCGGGCACCTATTTTTAAATCGTTGAGTTTTTCCAGAGTTATTTTCTCATTAAATAAATTGGAAACGACTAATTGTTCGGTACTATGATCGACTGGAATAGTAAAATTAAACTTCTCTTTACGATCTTCTGTGATAGTTAAATTAGCCACAACAATATCACCAAGACCTTGTTCTAGAATGGAAAACATATTAGAAAAATATTTTGTTGATACAAACACTGGTGTTAAATTATTTTCTTCAGAGAATCGTATAATTGACTTTAATTCATTGCTATATGAGTATGATTCCCTTGGTAAAAAGTTATTTTTCTGGAAAGAATAGGGAACAATTATTCGTAAGATTCCAGACTCTTTAATTGATTCCCAGTCAGCCTGACTTGTTTGAGTTTGTTTGTTAGTTACAGCGTTTGTTGATGTTATTTTATTATTTTTATCAAGGTGAATGGTTTTGTTTTGAGCTTTTTCTTGATTGGAAACGTGCTTCTTTTCTTGAGGTTCATCACTGCATGAGGTGATGAAAAAAAGGGTGACAATGAGCAAGAGTATTGTTGTTAACCAACTCATGTGATTTGGTTTAAGAGAGTTGTTACCAGAATGAATTGCCATAAATCTCTCTATAAGTTAGTTATTAATTAGTTCTTAATGGTCATAGCAACAGTATAAGTTTTTCCTTGCTTAACTTTTTTGTAATTACCAAAAACTTCCTTGAATGAACGCTCAATATATTTTCGAATACCTGTGATTGTAACCACGTAGAATCGACCACCCGGTTCAAGATGATTATAGGCATCAATTAGAAATAAGCTTAAAAGTTCATTACCCACTTTGGCTGGAATATTAGAAACAATGAGATGAAAGTTTTTAGGGCCGATTTGCTCGAAACCATTACTTAAAAATGTTTCACAATTGTTTAAATGATTGAGTTGAATGTTTTTTTCTGTGTAGTTAATGGCGACAAAATCTTTATCAATCAATGTTGTGTGACCATTGGGTGCAAGTTTTGCCAATGTCAGGCCTAACGGGCCGTAACCACAACCGATATCCAGACAATTATCATTGTCATTGACTGTAATGTATTCAAGTAATAATTTTGAGCCTTCATCAATCGCTTTGGGAGAAAATATTCCCCAGGTTGTATTGAATTGCATAGGATGACCACAAAGTTCAGTTTTTATCAGCATATCTTTACGATATTGCTCAACATCCTGAAAATACTTACTTTTTGGTGACATACAGTTAAAATCCTTCTTTGATACGTAATATAAAGCTGAGAAACAATACTACTAACCTGATTGCTTTGTGAGCAAGCAACTATTATAGAGTAAAAAGTATCTTTTGTCAGAAGGAGCTGTACTTGATATTCCTATTGAATATTAGGGGAAGTCTATTGATTTTAAGGTAAAAGATCAGCAATGATAAAACCATCTGCGTATTTTAAATGATGCTCTCCTGGAGTTAAAACTATTCGGGCATTCCGACCAATAGCAGGTACAAAGGCCATATTTTGACTGCGAGGAGGCACTAACCAGTCACCACTTATAATTGAACCATCTGCTCTGATGATTGAAGTATAAAGCATTGAAGGGTGAGTTTGACGGTTTAACCAAAATAGAAAGCGATTTTTATCTTCATTACCTAATTGTTTGTAAAGTCTTTCGGCTCTGTTTATTTCTCCAGAACCTAAAATTGGAGCAAAAAAACCAATTGGGGTATCAGAAGCTTTTCCTGCCATATCAGCAATAGGTGAGCCCAAATGTGGTGTTGCAATAGTTATTAGTTGTAAAACATTGTATTTATCTGTTTGAGCAGCATTATTCACTAGAGTCAGACGTGCAACAATACCACCGGCAGAATGGGCAACGAGATGAATTTTTTGCTGTGGAAAGTGTTTACTTATGTCATCAAGATATTGTTTTAATATATCTGATTGAATATTAACGGGAGCTTCAGAAGGTAATTCAACAGTGACTAAATGTTTCCCTGTTGCAGATAATGGGTGACCAAAAAAGACCATGTTGCCTTGTAGAGTATACGTCCCTGCATCGTTCCAGCCCCTTGTTGCTAATATGGTAGTAATACCGTTATGACGCCATGAGTTTCCAGAACCATGATAACCATGGACCAGTACGGCAATGTCTGCCAGAGAGAGAGTGGGGATTAGAAGAGAGAATAATAACAGCAACTTCCTTAGTCGGTGTTTCATTATAATGTCCTTTTTTTAAATCAATTATTTACATCAATAGTAATTATTATAACTTAAATTTTTTTACGATACTCTTACAACACTTTCTACAGTATTTTAATTAATCTATTCTATAATAATTAGAACAATTTAATTCGTTCTGGATGATAATAACTATATCAATTTTACCCATATTCTTTAATGCTTGAAATCAATGAAACTATGAATAAAGAACACTTTCACAAACATACTACCCTGAATGGCCAATTAAGCTTTGATGAAATTAGTCCTGGCTTTCCTGTGATCAAGATTAATAATGAATATGCTTGTGCCACAATCAGTCTATATGGAGGGCAATTATTAGATTATAAGCCTCATGAACAATTAGAGCAGGTGATTTGGTTAAGTGATCAGGCTTTATTTGAAGAGAATAAAGCTATTCGTGGGGGAGTACCGATTTGTTGGCCCTGGTTTGGTGATTATGAAAAATTTCCTGCTCATGGCTATGCTAGAACAACATTTTGGGAAATCGAGTCCACCAAACAAACGATTGATGGAGGAACTGAAGTTATTTTAAAAATGTCTTGCCATGAGCTGTGTCAAAATTTTTTAGACAGCCATCCTCTTTTTGATTGTGATTTAGCTATAACAATTACAGTGGCATCAAAATTAACAATTGAACTAAAAACAACTAACAATAGCCAGCATACAGTCGGTATCAGTGATGCTTTACATAGTTATTTCAAAATCAGTGATATACATACTGTTGATGTTATAGGGCTAGCACAGGTTAATTTTTTTGATAAATTAAAAAATCAAGAAGCGTGTTATGAAGAATCAAAGATGAGGTTTATGACTGAAACTGATCGTGTTTTCATCGATACGACAAATGAAATAAATTTAAACGATCCAGGTTTTAATCGTACAATTACGATTTCTAAAAAAAATTCCAACTCAACGGTTATATGGAATCCCTGGCAGGAAAAGTCATCACAAATGAGTGATATGTCCAATCAAGCCTGGTTGCAAATGCTCTGTATTGAATCTGCAAATGTTCTTAAAAATCAATTGCTTTTAGAGTCAGGAGAAACACATAGACTGACCACGTCAATTGCAGTAAAAACTTATATATAAAATGATTATGCTTGAAAGAGTGGAGTGTATTTAGTACAGATACTTTAGTAAGCTTTACTTTTTAAAGCCAATTAGGATAGTATTAGAAAATTCTTAATTTTAAATAGTCTTTGGCATGGAGAGACACATGGACAAACAAACCAGTGAAAAATTGAACGACACTCTTGAAAAAATGGGTGCTATGAATGATGGTCAACCCTCAAACAGTGCTAGCACATCGGATTCAGGTCAATCATCTGATATGAGTTTTTATGTCATAATGTTAGCAATGATTGTTGGCATGGGGTTTTATGTCTCTTATGATATGGAGCAGCGTTATGGGTCTAGTGATTCATCTGCTCCTGTTGCTGAACAACCAGCAAATGATCCTGCTCTAGAGCCTGTTGTGGTTAGTGTCGAGAAAACTAAAGTAGTAGAAGTGAAACCTCTTGCTGAAATACCTGCAACCGAATCAACACCAGAGGCCGTTGTTGTTGAAAAAATAGAACAAAAAACCACAGTGACTACTGCTGTTGTTCCTGTAGAAAATGCTGAGCCTGTTGTTGAAGCCGCTCCTGCACCTGCTGAAACTAATACTGAACAAACGGTTGAGAAAGTAGAAGAATCTGTTGCAGTTCAAGAGCCAGCACCTGTTGTCGTCCAGGAGACAGCTCCAACTCCAGTTTCATCACTAATGATGCCAGCAATGGAAGCTGCTCAACAAGCTGCTGACGTGGTTGCAGCTCCAGTTGTTCAAGCTATTGAAACTGCTGCTGAAACAACAGATACGGTGACAGCTCCAGTGACACAACCTGTACAAGCTGCTGCTCAAGCATATAATCCATACGGTTATCAGTATGGACAGCCTCAAAATAATTACTACCAGCAGCAACCACAATATAGTAATCCTTATCAGTACGGAAACCCTTATGGTAACCAATATGGCAATCCATATGGTAACCAATATAGCAACCCTTATGGATATGGTAATAATCCATATCAACAACCTGCAGCACAGCCTGCACAATAAGTGCTAATTGCTAGACTTACAGTTAGTGGTTAACCATTAACTGTAAGTTAAAACTAAAGACCAATATACTCATAAATACATTCTATTTTGATTCAATTGTTCCCGTCTAAATTTTAAGCCCGGAGATATTAAAATATGATCTCCAAACAATCTGATATCCTGCTTACAACAATAAATGCCAGTTATATTCACGCATCTATTGGTCTTCGTTATCTTTATGCCAATCTTGATGAGTTGCAATCACAGACTACTATTACTGAATTTACCAGCCATCTTAGGCCTGCTGATATCGTTGAAAAAATTCTTCAGACAAAGCCCAAAATTATCGGCTTTGGTATCTATATCTGGAACACAGAGCACACCACAAAAGTTATTCAATTATTAAAAGTTATAGCACCAGAAGTCATCATTATTATCGGTGGTCCTGAGGTCAGTTATGAATATCAAGAGCAAGAAGTTTTTAAGCTGGCGAACCACCTTATTTCAGGTCCAGCAGATACTGCATTTGCACAGCTTTGTCGAGAAATACTACAAGCTGAGACATCAGAACATCAGTTGATTGATAAAGTCTTTAAGCGACAGGAGCCTCCACTGGATAAGCTTAAATTACCCTATGAATATTATACAGATGAGGATATAAAAAATAGAGTATTGTATGTAGAAGCTTCAAGAGGATGTCCTTTTAAATGTGAATTTTGCTTGTCTGCTCTGGATAAAACATCATTACCATTTAACATCGATGTCTTTCTTAATGAAATTGAAATTCTTTATAACCGTGGTGCACGTAATTTCAAATTTGTGGATAGAACATTTAACCTTAAGATTGAAACCAGTTTAAGGATACTTCAATTTTTTTTAGAAAGACTGGATGAACAACTTTTCTTACACTTTGAAATAATTCCAGATCGTTTACCTGATGCTTTGAAAGATGCAATATCACGTTTTCCAGAAGGTTGTCTGCAATTTGAACTGGGAGTGCAAAGCTTTAATCCAGACGTGCAACAGTTAATTAGCAGAAAACAAGATAATTTAAAAACTTTAAAAAATTTGCACTGGTTAAAAAAACATTCAAATGCACATATTCATGCCGACTTAATTTTTGCTCTACCAGGGGAAGATCTTAATAGTTTTGCCAAAGGCTTTAATCAACTCTATGATTTGAAGCCGCATGATATTCAACTGGGTATATTAAAACGTTTAAGAGGAACACCAGTAATTCGTCATACACAACAATATCATTTAGTTTTTGAACCAAATGCTCCCTACAGTATTTTATCGACAAGCCAGATAGAGTTTTCCCTTATACAAAGAGTGAGCAGGTTTGCCCGTTATTGGGAATTAATTGCTAATTCTGGTCATTTTAAATGTTCTCTGGAACTTTTATTAGCCGATAATGCTTTTGGGCGCTTCCTCTGTTTTAGTGATTGGCTGTATGAGTATTCAGGAAAAACTCATCAAATTTCACTCAGAAAACTCTATGATTATTTGTATTATGGATTTAAAGATTGTTTTGATAATAATAATACTGTAATTGCTGAACTGCTCATTATTGATTATAAAAATGCAAAGTTAAAAGGAATGCCTGAATTTTATAAAAAATTGTAATCAGGGTGTAAAAAAACCTCTTATAAGTACTTTTCTACTGCCTGGTAGGGCTGATAAAATCTGACTGAAAGAAATTCACAAAAATAACTCAATTTGTTAATGACTTTTTTATCAATTTGTACTTTAATCTATTCTTAGTCTATCGTCTTATTCATTAAATCGTGCAGGTTGAATATGTTTCAAATTCGGATTCATGGACGTGGTGGTCAGGGAGTGGTTTCAGCATCGGAACTTTTATCGGTTGCAGCTTTCTCTGAGGGTAAATTTTCCCAATCCTTTCCAAGTTTTGGTTCAGAACGAATGGGAGCACCAGTTCAAGCTTTTGCTCGTATAAGTGACTCCAATATAACCATTCGTGAACCCGTTATGGAACCAGATATGCTTATTATCCAGGATCCCACATTATTTCATGCGATTGATGTTTTTGACGGTGCTAAAACTGATGGATATATATTGATCAATAGCTCCAGAACAACTGAGGAGCTTGGCATTGAGGAAAAAACATCTTTGTATCCAGCAAATCATGTTATGACTTTGCCTGCCACTGAAATTGCTATTAAGTATATAAAACAGCCAAAACCTAATACTGTTTTACTCGGTGCATTTGCAGCCTTAAGTCATATGATACAAATTCCTGCTTTAGAAGATGCTATTCGCGGTAAATTTCCCAAAAAAATTGCTGAACCTAATATTGCTGCAACAACTGCTGGTTATAATCATATCTTGAAACAATTAGAACAAATACAAGGATAATTAACTATGCTTCATCAAATGAGTGGTTCAATTGCTGTAGCAAAGGCTGTAGCACTATGTCGACCTGATGTTGTCCCGTGTTATCCCATTACACCTCAAACACATATTGTTGAGCATTTGAGTGTGTTGGTTAAAAGTGGTCAGTTAAAAAACTGTACTTATGAAAATGTTGAATCTGAATTTTCCTCAATGAGTTTTTGTATTGGCTCTTCAGCGGCTGGAGCTCGGACGTATACAGCTACTGCAAGCCAGGGCTTATTGTACATGATGGAAGCCGTTTACAACGCCTCGGGATTGGGATTGCCTATTGTGATGACTCTGGGTAATAGAGCTATTGGTGCACCGATTAATATTTGGAATGATCACTCAGATGCAATGTCAGTTCGGGATGCAGGCTGGATACAACTCTTTGTTGAAAGTAATCAACAAGCAGTTGATGTCCATATTCAAGCATTTAAATTAGCTGAAGCATTGAGTTTACCAGTTATGGTCAATATGGATGGTTTTATTCTAACTCATGCTATAACCCGTGTTGATTTACCTGAACAAGAACAAGTTGATCAATTTTTACCCTCGTTTGTACCCAGGCAAAAACTGGATACACAATCCCCCTTGTCAATTGGTGCAATGGTAGGGCCTGATGCATTTACCGAAGTACGTTATTTAGCGCATCATAAACAAAAAGAAGCGCTCGCCATTATCGAACAACAGGCGGATGAATTTTTAGAAATTTTTGGTCGTGATTCTGGTGGATTAATTAAAACTTATTTTGCTGATGATGCTGATATTGTTTTTGTTGCAATGGGGTCAGTTGTAGGCACTATGCAAGAGTTAGTTCATGAGTTGCGTGAAGAAGGTTTCTCAGTTGGAATATTGAGTTTGAGATCTTTTCGCCCATTTCCTGCTAATGCGATTTGTAATGCTTTAAAAAATGCAAAAAAAGCAATTGTATTTGAAAAAAGTTTTGCAGTTGGAATGGGAGGGATACTGGCCAGTGAAATTCATATGGCAACACAAAGGTATATAGGCGAGGAATTAAAAATTAAATCGGTTATAGGTGGCTTGGGTGGCCGTACTATTACCAAAAAATCATTAAAAAAATTGGTTGAATGTGCAAATAAAGATGAGTTGGATGATGAAGTCTTTATGGATCTTGATGGGGGAACTGTTGTTAGAGAATTAAAACGACAGCAAGATGGACAAACCTCTGGACCTGCAGCTGAAAATATACTTCGTGATATTGGTGTTGTTTCGGCATCAAAGACTCATTAAATAATTATCCTGACAATGCTGATTTTAAATCATCACAACAAACTTCTTATAGAAAAGAAGGGCAAAATAAATGACCATTAAAGAAGAGTTTATCACTGACGAACAAACCGTTAAATTTTATCAAACAGGTACATTTACTGTAGGCAATCGCTTATTGGATGATGAATTTCGCACCGTTCAGGCGACTCAAGAGCGTTCTAATTCAATTGATTCAGGACATCGTGCTTGTCAGGGGTGTGGTCAGGCTTTAGGTGCTCGATATGCACTTGATACCGCCATGCGTGTGACCGATAATCAAATTATTGCGGCTAATGCTACGGGCTGTCTTGAAGTTTTTACAACGCCATATCCGGAAACCGCATGGTCTATTCCCTGGATACATTCTCTTTTTGGTAATGTTGCTTCAGTTGCCTCTGGTATTGCGGCTACTTTGAAAGCAAAAGGGGATACTACCACACGAGTTATTGCTCAGGGTGGTGATGGTGGAACAACGGATATAGGTTTTGCTTGTCTTTCAGGTTTATTTGATCGTAATGATGATGTGTTATATATCTGTTATGACAATGGTGGTTATATGAATACCGGTGTGCAACGCTCCAGTGCAACGCCTGGTGGAGCCAGAACATCAACAAGTATGCCTGTGGGTGAAAATCCTGGAAGTTCTTTTACTACAGGAAAATTTTTACCAGCAATTGCAATGGCTCATGAAATTCCTTATGTTGCAACCGCTTCAGTACATGACTTACATGATCTGGAACGTAAAGTTGAAAAAGCCATGAGCTTTCGTGGTGCTCGTTATATTCAAATCAATGTGCCTTGTCCTTTGGGGTGGGGGAGCTTACCAGCACAAACAATAAAGCTTGCACGAATGGGAGTAGAGTCTGGTTTAGTGCCTTTATTTGAAGCGGAACATGGTGATTTGACTCATTCGACCAAAATTCGTTATCAAGTTCCTGTTGAAGAATACCTTAAATTACAACGACGCTTTGCTCATGTTTTAAAGCCTGCCAACATTGAACAATTGGAAACTATTCGAGCAATTGCTGAAAAAAATATTAAACGCTACCAACTTCTTTAAATTATTTTTTCTTTGTCAGAAAGTGATTAGAATCGTTAACCAACCTGTATAGAGTAAATTATGACTATTCAACACAAACCGTTTGCAATTACCCTGGATGTGGGTACCAGTCATCTGAATAAAACAGGAAGTTGGCGTAGTATGCGTCCAGTATATGTTGATCGTTTGCCTCCCTGTAATAAA
>JAPHSW010000260.1 GCA_026196615.1 Gammaproteobacteria bacterium
AAATGTCTGGTTTACTACCTAAGTGGTAGTTTAAAAAAGAAGTAATGTTCGAAAATGATGTATGAATTCAGAAGATGGCGAGTTAGGGTGAGCTTTGCTGTGGACGCTTCAAGCCCATCCATGGGACGCTTATCCTCGGCGTCCTGCCTCGAAATACCACTGCAAAGCTCACCCTAACTCACCACCTTCTTAGCGACATCAAGTTTCTCACTGGGAGTGGAAAATCAAAAACAAGGTCAAAAGATAAAGAAAAAATAAAGCCTGAGTTTGAATCCGAATAGTTTTTCTTTTGACCTTGCTCTCTAATATCACTAGAGAGAAATATGATGTGGCAAGGAAAGTTCGATGGTCTGGTTGGTCTTTCAGGGGTATTTCGAGGCAGGACGCCGAGGATAAGCGTCCCATGGATGGGCTTGAAGCGTCCCCAGAAAGACCAACCAGACCATCGAACTTTCCGTTTTTTAGCACCACACTTCGAACGCATACTTCTTTTTTAAACTACCACTTAGGTAGTAAACCAGACATTTAGAAAATAAGGATGCTCTTTAGAAGATTTATACTAATTTAAACTCTAAGCTTAAAAGAATGAAAACAGCATTAACATTGATCAAAGGACTTTTACTCTTCAAACCAGCAGATATTATTATCCTAATATCTGCTGGTTTGCTGACATTTTGGCTATATTCTGTTTTCTGGTTTGACAGTACCCACCAGGGAGATGCTGACAGATTATTAGTCCAGTTTGCAGATAATCCCCCAGTCGAATATTCTTTGAATAAAGAACAAATTATCAATATAAAAGGTAATATTGGGCCCACTTTGATCGAAATAAAACAGGGCAAAGCCCGCTTTATACACTCATCATGTCGCAATCAATTTTGTGTATTTCATGGTTGGTTAACTGTTCCAGGTGACACAACTGCCTGTTTACCCAACAGAATTAGTATCAGTTTAAAAGGTACATCAAGTGAATATGATGCTATAGCAGGTGCACAATGAAACTGCACTTCATAACAACTCATCAAGATCATCGAGTAGCTTTATTAGCTGCCTTAGCAATCACCATTCACATTATCGAATCAGCCTTCCCTAGCCCACTACCAGGCATCAAACCTGGTCTAGCAAATGTAGTGACATTATTTACTTTTATGATGTATGGTTGGAAAACAGCTCTGCAGGTCAGTTTGCTTCGAGTCATTATTAGTAGCTTGCTTCTGGGTACTTTTTTATCACCCACATTCTTACTCAGTCTTTCTGGTGCGCTACTCAGTTTAAGCTTTCTTATCTTGATCCAGTATCCTTTTCTTTCCTTACCTGGAGCAAAACATTACCAACCCAGTGCAATAGGCTATGCCATCATTGCTTCGATAAGCCATATGAGCGGCCAATTCTTAATGGCATGGTATTTTTTCATTCCACATCCCGGCTTATTCAAACTATTACCCATTTTCATTACTTTTGCCGTGATACTTGGCATTGTTAGCGGTATAATCACTCAGTTGACACTTTCTCAAATGAAAGAAGTCAATCAATGAACTCTTTTATGTAAAAAGTAGTCAAACAAAAGTAAAGTCACTATATGACTTTAGAAATAATGATTATCTATGGCACAAAATACTAATAAAAACTCACAGCCTATAAGTTCTCTTGCAAACAAAAGACACTCTAATTTGCATAAAAATGAGAGTTTAATCACCGCTTTTTTCATTACAGTTCTGCTGCATAGCGCTATTATTTTTGGCATAACATTTACAATTCCTTCACCTCCAAAACCCAACAACCAGCAAACATTGGACATTGTTCTGGTAAAAACAGAGGCTGAAAAACCACCCGAAGAAGCTGATTTCCTTGCCCAGGCAGATCAAATGGGAGGAGGAAATTTAAAAGAAAAGGCAAAACCCACTAGTAAAAATCCTGGAGAAACACCTAGTGAAGGAAACTCTTTAGAAAACAAACCTGAAGTTGCACCAACCCCTGTTCCAGAAGTGGCTGTTAAAAAATCTATTCTATCAACACCCAAACCTAGTAAGAAAAAAGCTCAAAAGTTGATCAAGAAAAAAACACCTGTACCCAAAAAGTCTCCTGTCATAGTGGCCGATTATATCGCCGACCTACAGCAACAAATTGTTGATATGGAAGCTGAGCTGGATGAACAGAATAAAATGTATGCAAAACGCCCCAAGGCAACTTATATTACTGCATCCACCCGACGCACACCTGATGCAATGTATCTAAAATCCTGGACAAAAAAAATTGAACGAATTGGAAATCTTAACTATCCTGATAAGGCAAGGCGAGATAAATTGGAAGGCCAATTAATTCTCACTGTATCACTGGCGACCGATGGTCATATCATCAATATCCGTATCAGTAAATCATCAGGGCACAAATTACTAGATGATTCAGCCAAACGCATTGTGGAATTAGCAGCTCCTTTCGCTGCAGTTCCGAAAGAAGTATTACAAGGTAATAATCGATTGGTTATCACCCGAACCTGGCAGTTCTCACACACCGCCGGGAAGTCCTTCTCTTATAAGTAAGAATATTTTCAATATAACTTTCTATAAAGAACTTTTAAAAATATGAACCTAACCAATAACTTGATTATTGCCATGCCTGGCCTGGCAGATCCTATGTTTGAAAAAAGCGTCAGCTTTATTTGTCAGCATACAGAGCAAGGTGCGATGGGTTTAACCATTAACCACCCAACCAATATTACTTTTTCTGAATTATTGGCTCAATTAGATATCCCATTAACCGTTGAACATTTGGCTTCAATTCCCGTTTATCTGGGTGGCCCAGTGGAAACAGGCCATGGTTTTATATTACACTCAAACGATCCTGATATGGAACCCTGGACTCAAACACTAAAGATTAATGACAATATCTCTCTGAGTTCATCCAGAGATATTCTAATCGCTATTGCCAGTGGAAAAGGCCCCTCAAAATTTTTGATCACTTTAGGTTATGCGGGTTGGGCTCAGGGTCAGATTGAAAAAGAAATTGAAGAAAATTCCTGGCTCAATGTTACGGCGGATAATGACATTATTTTTAATACACCAACCAACAAACGTTGGGAAAGCGCTGCAATGAAACTTGGAATTGATATTAACCTTATTTCTGGAGATATAGGTCATGCTTGATGGCCATTTCTAATATCGAGTTAACTCATGCCTGATTACCCCTTAACCAGCACATTTCTTGGCTTTGATTTCAGTCAGAATAAAATTGGTATCGCCGTAGGTCAACGTCTGACAGGTACTGCTAATTCATTAACGACCCTCATTTCCCGCAATAAAAAAATTGATTGGACTGGTATTGAATCATTATTAGAACAGTGGCACCCGGTTGCTTTGATTGTTGGTCTTCCACTAACAATGGATGGTGAAGAGCAAGAAACCACAGAAGCCGTTAAAATTTTTGGTAACCAGTTAAATAAACGGTACAATCTTCCTATACACTATATAGATGAACGACTGACTTCTCGTGAAGCCAGCCATATTTTAGGCTATGAAGGTCATACCTCGCCCAGGCGTCATAGTAAACCTGGGAAAAAAGTGAAAAAAAAGAAACAACAGGGTCATGATATTGACCAGCTTGCCGCTCAGCTTATATTGCAAAGTTGGCTAAATGAGAATGGATAAGAATCAATGATAAAAGCACCAGAATTCGATAACACAGTCAATCTTGATGGTTTATTAGACACAATGTATCAAGCAATTCACAAAAAAATACAAGATTTTAATCAAGATGATGTAGTGATGGTTGGAATCCATACTGGTGGTTTTTGGATTGCAGAAAAGCTATATCAGCGACTGGGACTCAGCTCACCATTGGGCAGTCTTAATATTTCATTTTATCGAGATGATTTTACTAAAATTGGCTTACACCCCGAGGTTAAACCATCTAATCTACCAACTGGGCTCGATGACAAACATATTATTTTAGTTGATGATGTTCTATTTACTGGGCGTACCGTACGAGCTGCATTGAATGAAATTTTTGATTATGGCAGACCGGCATCGGTTACTCTGGCAGTATTACTTGATCGAGGAGAACGAGAGCTCCCAATTTATGCTGAGATAGTTGGACAGGAAGTAAGCCTTAAGGCGGGGCAGGAAATTAAACTGACAGGTCCCGAACCATTAAAGTTAGTCCAAAATGAGTGTTAAGCACTCAATTTTATATAAGAATTAACAACTACAAACAAAGAAGATCGACACTATGACTCCAAAGAATATACAACTTGATGAGCAAGGACGTTTAAAACACTTTCTCTCAATTGAAGGTTTCAAGCGCCAACATCTGGTCAATATTCTTGACGCAGCAGAACCTTTTGCCAATGTTCATGAACAAGCAGTAAAAAAAGTACCTTTGCTACGAGGTAAAACAATTGTCAATTTATTTTTTGAAGCCAGCACACGAACCAGAACCACTTTTGAGCTGGCCGCTACTCGCCTTTCTGCCGATGTGCTTAATATCAATATCAACACCTCGGCAACCAGTAAAGGTGAAAGTTTGTTAGACATGTTACACAACCTGGAAGCCATGCATTGTGACATGTTTATTGTTCGACATAATCAAAGTGGCGCAGCTCACCTGATTGCCCAACATGTCTCACCCCACATAAGTGTCATAAATGCAGGGGATGGCTGTCATTCACACCCCTCACAAGCCATGTTGGATATGTTTACAATCCGCCGTCATAAAAAAGAATTTGCTAATTTAAAAGTAGTTATTGTAGGCGATATTCTTCACTCTCGTGTAGCACGTTCCCAGATCCATGCGCTCACCACTCTCGGCGTCAGTGAAGTCAGAGTCGTTGGTCCCAAAACATTAATCCCAACCCAAATCGAGTCACTGGGTGTACATGTTTATCATGATTTACAAGCAGCATTAATCGATGCTGATGTCGTTATCATGTTACGCCTGCAAAAAGAACGAATGCAAGGTGCATTATTGCCAAGTGAAAATGAATATTATCACCAATACGGCTTAACCGAGAAAAAGCTGAAATTAGCAAAACCAGATGCCATTGTGATGCATCCTGGCCCTATTAATCGTGGAGTTGAAATCGCATCCAGTATTGCTGATGGCCCTCAGTCGGTTATTCTAGAACAAGTGACCAACGGTATTGCTATTCGCATGGCAGTTATGTCACAAACTTTGGGGCACAGTCATGAACGGGTAATTAGTAAAGAAACCACACAAAATACTGGAGGTAGAGCATAATGTCTGATATTTCTCAACTTACCTCAGCCCTTTCATCAAATAGTCCAGCCATTAGTATTATCAATGGACGAATAATTGATCCCGCCAATAATATTGATGAACAAACAGATATTCATCTTCAGTATGGAAAAATTATTGCTATAGGTAAGACTCCTGAGAACTTTGTGGCTCAGCAGGTCATTGATGCCAGTGAAAAAGTAGTTTGCCCTGGCCTCATTGACTTACGTTTTCGCCTGCGTGATCCCAGTTACGAAAAAAGAGGAAGCATTTCTTCTGAAACCAGAGCTGCTGTGGCTGGTGGTGTGACAGCACTATGTTGCCCTCCAGATACAGACCCCATTATTGATAATGCAGCAATGGTCAAATTAATACGCCTGAAGGCTGAAATAGAAGGTGTTGCAAAGGTCTATACACTCAGCGCTTTAACTCAGCAGTTAGAAGGTGAGAAACTCAGTGAAATGCGAGCTCTTAAAGATGCGGGCTGTGTTGGAACCACCAATGCATTACGACCAGTAAAAAGCACACTCGTTATGAGACGTGCACTTGAATATGCCGCAAGTCATGATATTACCGTTTTTATCCAGGCCGTAGATCCCTGGCTCAGTGATGGTTGTGCCCATGAAGGTGCTGTCAGCACACGATTAGGGTTAGCTGGCATCCCCGTTAGTGCTGAAACCATTGCAATTTCAAGGGATCTACAACTGATCGAATTAACTGGAGCAAAGGCTCATTTCTGCCAATTATCCAGTGCTAAAGCTGTACAATTAATCCAACAAGCTCAAGCTGATGGTCTTAATGTGAGCGCTGATGTCACTGCACATCATTTACACCTGACAGAAATGGACATTGGTTATTTTGATAGTAACTGTCATGTCATCCCACCATTGAGAACACAACGTGATCAAGATGCTTTGCGTCAGGGCCTAAAGTCCGGAGTTATAACTAATATTGTATCCGATCATCAGCCACATAGTAGCGATGCAAAACTAGCCCCCTTTGCAGAAACAGAAGCGGGGATAAGCGGTGTCGAAACTTTATTACCTCTATCATTAAAGATGATTGATCAACAAGGAATGCACCTCAATGAAGTGATTGAACGGTTAACAGTTCAACCAGCAAAAATACTGAACCTTTCTGAAGGGACTTTGAGCATAGGAGCAAATGCTGATGTTTGTATCTTTGATCCTGAAGCGTATTGGATCGTCGATAGAGAAAAGCTATTAAGCCGTGGAAAAAATACTCCTTTCCATGGTTGGGAATTAAAAGGTAAAGTGACTTGTACAATAAAATCAGGAGAAGTAGTCTTCGCCACTGAAACATTAGTATAGAGAAATTTCAGTTTGTAAGTCGAGTTTCTATATTTCTCTATAACTCAGACTTACAGCTCTTTTACTAAATCCCCATACCCCCAAAACCACTATTCTTGCTTTCATTTGTATCAGTAAAACTCACACCTTCAAGTGATGAGCCCATTGATTCAGATGCTTCTTCATCACCTAACTTGATCATTAAGCGTAAATCATTAGGTGAATCTGCATGGTGCAGAGCATCTTCATAAGTAATGGCCTCACTCCGATACAAATCATACAAAGCCTGGTCAAAGGTTTGCATCCCTTCTTCACGAGAGTTTTTCATGATTTCTTTTAGCTTATGGATTTCACCTTCCCGAACATAGTCAGCAATAAGTGGTGAATTTAACATAATTTCAACAGCAGCTCTTCGACCTTTACCATCTGGAGTCGGAATTAATTGTTGAGCCACAAATGCCCGCATATTCATTGATAAATCCATTAACAATTGAGGTTTGCGTTCTTCTGGAAAGAAGTTAATGATTCTATCCAGTGCCTGGTTAGCATTATTTGCATGCAAAGTTGCCAAACAAAGGTGTCCCGTTTCCGCAAAAGCAATGGCATGGTCCATTGTTTCTCTAGTACGAATCTCACCAATCAGAATCACATCAGGAGCCTGACGTAACGTATTTTTAAGAGCAACTTCAAAAGAGTCGGTATCAATTCCCACTTCTCGTTGAGTAATAATACAACCATCATGGTTATGTACAAATTCAATGGGATCTTCGATGGTAATAATATGACCACTACCATTATTGTTTCGATAACCAATCATAGAAGCCAGTGATGTCGATTTACCAGATCCTGTTGCACCAACAAAAATAATGAGGCCACGTTTTGTCATTGCCAGATCTTTAATGGTTTCAGGCAGTTTTAAATCTTTGTAAGTAGGGATGTTGGTTTCTATCCGACGTAAAACCATACCTACCTGGCTGCGTTGCATAAATGCACTAACACGAAAACGGCCAACGCCAGAACGACTGATAGCAAAATTACATTCGTGTTCTTCCTCAAATTGAGCACGCAGTTTATCACTCATAATACCTGTGACAATTTGATGTGCCTGAGTGGAATTCAATGATTTTTTAGTTACCGGGGATATTTTCCCATTCACCTTCATAGATGGTGGTGTGCCCACAGTAATAAATAAATCCGATGCCTTTTTATGCACCATTAGCTTTAATAATGAATCAAAATCCATCTTTTTTACCTTATTTCTTCAGCTAAGCATCAGTTGTAAACATTCCTCAAAGCTTGCTTTTTTATTAATATCAAATTATCAATGAAAAATACTTCAGTGAGCAATAGAAATTACTCTCTATCATTTTTTATGCAATTCATAGTTTGCATATTATTTACAAGAAGTCGTCTTTTTGAGCAGCATAGGTCATTGCATCACCCTTGGATATTAATCCCTGAGACAATAGAACTTTCAGGCACTGATCCAGTGTCTGCATACCAATACCCTGACCTGTTTGAATTGCTGAATACATTTGTGCAATTTTACCTTCACGAATCAGATTTCGAATCGCAGGTGTACCAATCATAATTTCATGAGCAGCAATCCGTCCCCCACCATTTTTCTTCATCAATGTCTGAGAAATAACTGCTCGCAAAGACTCAGATAACATAGCACGTACCATATCTTTTTCTGCTGCTGGGAATACATCAATAATACGGTCAATGGTTTTAGCTGCAGAGCTGGTATGCAAAGTTCCAAAAACCAGATGACCAGTTTCTGCCGCAGTCAAAGCTAGACGAATGGTTTCCAGATCACGTAATTCACCAACCAGAATAATATCAGGATCTTCACGTAATGCAGAACGTAATGCCTCATTAAACCCCAATGTATCCCGATGAACTTCACGCTGATTGACCAGACATTTCTTACTTTCATGAACGAATTCGATAGGATCTTCAACTGTCAAAATATGCTCATAAATCGTATCATTCAAATGATCCATCATAGCCGCAAGTGTTGTGGACTTACCTGAACCCGTTGGACCTGTCACCAAAACAATACCACGTTTATTTTGACAAATATCTTTAAAGATAGCGGGCGCACCAAGTTCTTCGAGTGATAAAACATTAGAAGGAATCGTACGAAAAACAGCACCGGCACCACGATTTTGATTAAATGCATTAACACGAAAACGGGCTAAACCAGGTACTTCAAAAGAAAAATCGGTTTCAAGAAATTCTTCAAAATCTTTACGCTGTTTATCATTCATAATATCGTACACCATGTCGTGCACTTCACGATGCTCTAATGGTGGTACATTGACGCGTCGGATATCACCATCAACCCGTATCATAGGTGGTAATCCAGCAGATAAATGCAAATCCGAAGCATTGTTTTTGGTACTAAAAGCAAGCAGTTCTGTTATATCCATGTTTCTTCACTATTCAATGATTGTAATGTCTTTAAAACTAGAAGGTTAACTGAGTATTAACAATAGATTTAAAAAACACACTTGTTATAATGATTGATAAAACCATCTCTTAAGTCACTTATTATCAGCCAGGATAGCTGTTTTTATTATTAAGGCAATGACCTTTTTTCATTGAGCCAATGGCTTTTTTCATCAGCTTAAATGAATGACTTTTCGAGTTGATCCAACGATTTATAATTAGTATAGACTAAAATGAGCAATACAAGAAACCGATTCGATCACATAAATCATCGTATTCAACAGGCTTTTAATAATAGTGGTCGATCTTTAAGCAAACCTGTCACTCTGCTCGCTGTCAGTAAACATCATTCTTTAGAGAAAATTCAAGCATTTTATGACCTTGGACAAAGAGACTTTGGTGAAAGTTATTTACAAGAAGCCATAAAAAAAATTAATCAGTCCACTTGTTCAGATATTATCTGGCATTTTATTGGCCCTATACAATCCAACAAAACAAAAGAAATTGCACAACATTTTCAGTGGGTTCATTCAGTTGATCGAATAAAAATCGCTCGCAGATTAAGTGCCCAATATACTGGTACTTCAAAGCTTAATATATGTCTACAAATTAACATAAGTCAGGAACCACAAAAGTCAGGTTTTTCCACTAACGAAATAGCTTCTGCTCTAGAAGAAATCATTCAACTACCGAATTTGAACCTTCGTGGTCTCATGAGCATCCCCAAACCCAGTAATGACTTTACTCAGCAAAGCCTCGCATTTCATCAGTTACGGGAATTAATGGAACAACTGAATAAACAATTTGCACTCAATATGGATACACTTTCAATGGGAATGTCGGGCGATCTTGAAGCTGCAATTTCTGAAGGAGCTACAATTATACGTGTTGGTACAGCTCTTTTTGGTCCTAGAGAATCCTAAAGATTTCATCTTTTGGCTGAAGACTCCTGCTAAACTGGGGTATAATACTCAGCAATTTATTGGCTTTGTTCTAAGAAATAAGAATTCTAAATGGCTTTACATTATTTTATAAGCCTAAAGTGACTTTAATAATATGACTTTCCAACAATTCTCTGGATATTGAAATTAATGATTAACAAAAAAATTGGTTTTATTGGTTCTGGCAACATGGCTTATAGTTTGGTGGGCGGACTAACATCCACTGGAGTACAGGGAAAAAATATCTGGGTCAGTGATCCTAGCACAGACAAAATGGCACAAATGAGCAGTCATTTTGGTACGAACATAAGTAGTAACAATATAGATTTGGCTCAGTCTGTCGACATCATTATCCTTGCAGTTAAACCCCAGCAGTTAGCACAAGTTTGTGCAGAAATTGCAACAGCAACCAGTCAGTCCAACCCTCTTGTTATTTCCATTGCAGCAGGCGTATTAAGTAAAGACATCGAAATATGGCTCAACACTCAACCTGAAAAAGAGTCCAATCTAGCACTTGTACGATGTATGCCAAACACTCCTGCCTTGGTTCAAAGTGGTGCAACTGCATTATTTGCAAACAAAAACGTAAGTGACGAGCAAAAAACATTAGCAGAGTCTATTTTAAGAGCTGCAGGACTGACACTCTGGCTAGAGAATGAATCTGATATGGATGCCGTTACTGCATTATCTGGGAGCGGCCCAGCTTATCTATTTTTAGTCATTGAAGCAATGGAAAAGGCAGGAGTTAAATTGGGTCTCGATGAGAAAACTGCTCATTTATTGGCTATTCAAACGGCATTCGGTGCCTCAAAAATGGCTTTAGAAAGTGATGATTCTCCCGAAACACTCAGAAAGAAAGTCACATCTCCTGGTGGTACAACTGAAAAAGCAATAGGTATTTTACAGGATGGTCAACTAGAAACACTTTTTGAAAAAGCACTATCAGGTGCAAAAGAGCGCTCCATTGAACTCGCACAAATTTTAGGCAACACTTCAGAGCAATAAATGATGAATAAAAGGTAAGGCTGATTATACAATACTATTTAGTACAGCCTGAGGGTAAAGTGAGTTGGGATACAGTAAATGACTCAAAATCACACCTTGTTTCATCAATTTAATTCAAATAGAATTACACGAGAATTAATAATCAAGTGCACTCGTGGATAATCTCATCGAGACACCATCAAGGAAATAAGGAATGGATAATTTTTTAGTCAATGCAGGCGCCTATTTAATCAGTACCTTATTTGGCCTTTATATCATAATTGTCCTATTACGCTTTTTGCTGCAATTGGTACGAGCAGACTTCTATAATCCTTTATCTCAGTTTATAGTCAAGGCAACAACACCCGTTTTAAACCCTATTCGTAGAATTATTCCTGGTTTATTTGGGATTGATATCGCTTCAGTTTTATTAGCCTATACCCTTCAAGTTGCTGAAAATTTTTTACTTTTTGCACTAAAAGACATTTCAGTCAATCCTCTTGTATTACTCTGGTACAGTATTGGCTCACTCCTAACTTTAGTTTTATACATCTATTTTTTTGCAATTCTAGTTCAAGTCATCATCAGCTGGGTGAGCCCAGGTACCTATAACCCAGCAACGGCCCTTATTCATCATATAACCGAACCCGTCATGCGCCCTGCACGCAAAATTTTACCTCCTTTCTCAGGTTTTGACTTATCGCCAATTCTTGTTTTTGTTATTTTAAACCTGTTAATTATGTTTATACCCGTTATATTTGGTTAACAATTCGAAACCTATCACATTTTTTCCTTGTTTTTTTGATAAACTGAATTATAAAAATAACTAAAAAACATAAAATAACAATAAGTTTGGCTATTTATGCACTCATAGCACCTACAGGCTATTGATTTTTTATAGATATGAGTTATTGTTAAATTTTCTGCTATTCTTAGTGAAAGCCCTTGATTTGCTTGAAATATAGCATTTAACTGACCTTATAAAGAAGAAAAACTATGACAAATGATAACTTTTTCGAAAATATCCACGCTTATGGAAAATGGAAAAGTGACCTAGTCAATGCAATTGAAGAATTTCAAGACTGGATGGATACCACTGGACTTGAAGACAGCGAACAAAGCCTGAAAATTTATGAAACTCTTCAAGTATTAAAACATGATCGTATTACTCTTGCCTTCGTAGGTGAATTTTCCCGAGGTAAAACAGAGCTCATTAATGCTATCTTCTTTTCCCAGTTCAAACGCCGTTTACTACCCAGTGAAGCAGGTCGCACAACCATGTGTCCGACTGAACTATTTTATGATATTGATGAACCAAAGCCCTACATGCGTCTATTACCCATTGAAAGCCGTATGGAAGATGCCAGTATCACAGAGCATAAAGAAAATGCAGTTAATTGGACACATATCCAGCTAGATATCTCTTCTCCAGCCAGTATGGCCAGTTCATTTGCTCAAATAACTAATACAAAAAAAGTTAAGGCAATAGAAGCCAAGCGCTTAGGCTTATACGACATTATTACCGATGATAATGGTACTGAAATATCTGATGGCGAAATAGTTGAAATTCCTATGTGGCGCCACGCTCTAATTAATTTCCCCCACCCCTTTCTCCAACAGGGCTTAGCCATTCTGGATACCCCTGGACTAAATTCTTTAGGTAATGAGCCCGAATTAACTATTAACATGCTACCTAATGCTCAAGCAGCTATTTTCGTACTTGCTGCTGACACAGGCGTCACTCGTTCTGACATGGATATTTGGCGCCGACATTTAAAAAGTTTTCGTCGCAACCATAATAATGGATTGGTCATCGCATTAAATAAAATTGATACATTATGGGATGACTTGAAGAATGAAGATGAAATCAATGAAAGCATACAAAGACAATGTACAGAAACATCCAAAACACTGGGCATTGCAACCAAACGAGTTTTTGCTGTTTCTGCTCAAAAAGGATTAATTGGTCGAGTAAAAGGTGATGAAAAATTAGTTAAAGCCAGTAACCTTGCTGCCATGGAAAATGTCTTATCCAATGAAATTCTTCCACAAAAGGAACAGTTAGTTCGCAACACTCTCATCACTGATATCAATGAAATGATGCAAGAATCAAAAAGTGTCTTATTGAGCCAGTTTAATGCCAAGAAAAAATCCATTGCAACTTTCAGCGGTCTCAGTGGTAAGAATGAGAATGTTATTCAAGCTTTGTTAGAAAAAACTCGCGAAGAACAAACAGTTTATCACCGTAATGCTGAAAGCTTACAATCCAGCCGTCAAATTTTATCTGGTCAGCATAACCGCTTAAAGACCATTATTGATTTAGATCGTTTAGATCGACAAGTGAATGAAGCTCGTAACTCAATGAAAGGCAGCTGGACCACAAATGGAATGAAGGGAGGAATGAAAACACTTTTTGATTCCATTACCGCCACAATGAACGAAGCAGCAAAACAAACAGAATTAACAAATCGATTGGTTAAGTCTATTTATAACCGTTTTCAAAATGAAAATGAAGATTCTGACGTGCAACCAAAACTCTTTTCTATTACTTCTTATAAACATGAAATTGAAGCACTTTATCAAGATGCTGAAGAATATAGAACCAGTGTTTATTCCACAATGACCGAACAAAGTTTTGTCATTAAAAAATTCTTTATCTCATTAGTCAGCCGTGCAAGAAATCTTTATTACCAACTCAACAAAGATGCAGATGATTGGGGCAAGCGTGCTTTAACGCCTCTTGTGCGACAGGTTAAGGCACACAAAAAAGAGTTACAACATCGTTTAGAACAACTTAAAAAAGCAGGTCAATCAAGAGACACAATTACGGAACGTGTTGCTATTTTGAAAAAAGAAGCAAAAGTCCTGCAAAAACATGTTTTTGATGTGAATAAAATGCTCACAACCATTAACAGTCCAATGCCTGCTAATGCTGCCTTAGAGAAAAAAATGCCTGACAATGTGACTGCAATTAGAGCTTAAAACTTTATTTCCTAAAGACAAGACTGTATGCTCAACGATTCTATACTAAAGGGCATTATTAAGTTGTAGCTTATGATTGGATTAATTCAACGAGTAAACTGGGCCAAAGTTGAAGTTAATAAGCAGCTTATAGGTCAAATCGATCAAGGAATACTCGTTCTGGTCGGTATGGAAAAAGACGACCAAATTGAGCAAGCTGATAAACTTTTGCACCGTCTCCTGAACTACCGAGTATTTTCTGATGATGAGGACAAAATGAATTTAAGTGTCTCTGATATCAAAGGAGGCTTACTTTTAGTCCCTCAATTTACACTTGCTGCAAACACTAAAAAAGGGCTACGCCCCAGTTTCAGTTCCGCCAAACCACCTTCAGAAGCCGAATCACTTTTTACCTACCTTCTCAATCAGGCAAAAAAACAATATAATACAGTTGAATCTGGCCAGTTTGGTGCTGATATGAAGGTATCATTATTGAATGATGGTCCAGTAACTTTTTCCATCACAGTATAGTACTTCATACCAAAATCCACACTTAATAAACCCATTTCAAAGAACACACCATTTATTTTGAGAATATGAGAATGCAACAAAAGCAATTATTTTTGGCCAATTATTTTCCTAAGTTTAATCAGGCAAGCCTTGGTATTTTATTTATATTAATGAGTCTTTTATTAATTCAAGCCTGTACTCAAAAAATACCCAACACTCCACTCACTGTCGCTCAAGCTTTTTGGTCTGCCACTCTTGATGGCGATACAGAACAAGCTAAAAAATTATTAACACCTCAAAGTCGCCAAAACTTTAAAGTGATTTTACGCAATCAAAAAGATTTTATTGAATTAGGTGAACAAAGCATCACCACTACAAAAGCAGAAATCCTGACACAACTAACCCGCCATGAAGGCAACAAACAAGTTAAAACAGCCATGCGGACTATCCTGCTCAACCAAAATGGCCAATGGCTCGTTGACTTTGATAAAACACGTGATTCTATGCTGGGCAGTGAATTACAGTCTGTCATTGATCAACTATCAAATACAATGAGAGAAACTATTGATAAGGGTGTCAAGGTCATGGGTGAGTCCGTTAAAGATGAACTACAACAAATGGAACAATCTTTACAAGAAACGCTACAAGATCTGAATCAAGAAATTGACCGACAGCAACAACAAAACAGACAACAAACTCCTCCTCAAAACACTACATTATGAGTGATTTAAAAAAGTTGAAAAGATGTGGTTTGCTTTTGCTCTTACCCAAAAAGTGAGAAACAGACAAATATAATAGATATAAACAACCTATCCCCAGATGAATTAATTATACTTTTTGCGCCACCAACAGTGCTTCTCCTGGAACATTTTCTTCTCGTTCAGCCAGTAAACCCTCTTCACGATAATAACGAACAGTTAATTCTGAAAATAGTTCTAAGAGCTCATTTTTTTTAAGTCGAAAAAATTTGTTTCTAGGGCCAGAGTCTGGAGCTGGCTGCTCATTTTCATTTCCTTGTTCTTCTTCAACAAAGGTCTGATAAAAAATCAATCCCCCAGGTTTTAATGCGGAGATAAGTGCTGGAATAATTTCTCTCAGGAGAAAATGACCAACAATAATGACATCAAAGCCTTCTTCATGCATCTCAGTTTGTCGTTCATTCTGACTGATATCACACTGTTTGGCAGATACATTTAAATGACGCTCTTGAGCAAATTCATGAACTTTCTCAATCGCCGCATCAGATAGATCCCAGGCATGACTTTCAAACCCTCGCTCAGCCATTCTGAGTGCATTTCCTCCGAGACCACAAGCCAGATCAAGAGATTTCCCTTGAGCCGGTAATAAATGTAAGTTCAATTCAAGTACATCAATGACCTGATTAGGAACATGGACTTGCTCATAACGGTCATTCCATTTTTTTCTAATATCGTTCATGCTACTTCAAGATCCAGTGATATAAGTTTCCAATGATTTATGTTGCAATATTAGCGTCGCCAAAATGAAGGTGTAAGAATAACCAATAAAGTAAAAATTTCCAAACGGCCTAATAGCATAGCAAAGCAAAGCACCCATTTTGAAAAATCATTAATATCTTTATAGTTTTCGCCAACATCACCGAGCCCAGGTCCCAAATTATTCAGGCAAGCTGCTAAAGCAGAAAATGCGGTAACTTGATCTAAGCCTGATGCCATTAAAAACAACATCATCACACTAAAACTGGCAACATAAAGTGCAAAGAAACCCCAAATAGCATTACTGACATTCTCAGGCATCACTTTCCCACCAATTTTAACGGGAATTTGCGCACTGGGATGAATCAGACGAAAAATTTCTCTAAGTCCCTGTTTGAACAATAAAATGACACGGATGACTTTCATACCACCGCCAGTTGACCCAGCACAACCACCGACAAAACTAATAAAAAGAAGCATCACCGGTAAAAAACCTGGCCAATTATAGTAATCTGATGTCGTAAATCCTGCTGTTGTACCGATTGAAATCGTTTGAAAGATACCATGGTGCAAAGCATCTCCCCATGTTTCAAAGGTTTCTGTAAAGTGCAAATACAAAACAGAGATCATAGAAGCAAAAGCTAGAATATAAAAATACACACGGAATTCAACATCAAAGAGATAGGGTTTTAAACTATGTGAGCGCAATGAGCTAAAATGTAAGGCAAAATTAATACCAGATAAAAGCATAAAAATGCTTGCAATAACTTCAATCAATTGGCTATTAAAAAAGCCTATCGATGCATCATGAGTTGAAAAACCTCCAATTGCAACCGTAGAGAAACTATGAGCTAATGCATCAAAAGGTGTCATACCCGCCAGCCAATAGGCAAGAGCACAAGCAATGGTTAAACTCAAATAAATATACCAAAGTGCTTTGGCGGTTTCCGTAATTCTAGGGGTCAGTTTACTGTCTTTAATAGGCCCTGGTGTTTCCGCACGATACAGCTGCATACCACCAATACCCAGCATTGGCAAAACAGCAACAGCTAGGACAATAATCCCCATTCCTCCAAGCCATTGTAGTTGTTGTCGGTAATAAAGAATTGACAAAGGTAAATCATCTAGACCAATGAATACTGTTGCACCAGTAGTGGTCAATGCAGAAATGGATTCAAATAATGCATCGGTAAATGTTGCTTCTAAACTGTTCGAGAGGTACAGGGGTAATGAACCAATTAGGCCAAAAACAAACCAAAAAAGAACCACTACAATAAAACCATCACGAATTCTAAGTTCACGCTTTAAATGTCTTACCGGCATCCATACAAGAAAACCACTAAGAAAAATCACTAAAAACGCATTTAAAAAAGCCAAAGTTTCAGAATCATTATACCACCACGAAATTGCCAGCGAAGGAATTACAGTGGTACTAAATATCATCATCAGCAAGCCGACAATACGGAGAATAACGAGTGGTTGCATATTTCTACATCAGCCTCAAAGCTCAATACTTAAATAAAGGTAACCGCAACTTGGAAAAGGCGTTCGACATCAATAATATGACGTTTATCAACCAAAAAGAGAATAACATGGTCATCTGATTCAATGACCGTATTATGGTGTGCAATAATCACTTCACCTGAACGAACGATTGCCCCAATGGTTGTTCCAGGAGGCAAAGATATTTCTTCAATAGCCCGACCAACGACCTTAGATGTTTTATCATCACCATGAGCAATCGCCTCAATCGCTTCAGCTGCACCTTTTCGCAGGGAGTGAACCATTTCAACATCTCCTCTGCGAACATGTGCCAGCAAACTACCAATCGTTGCTTCTTGAGGAGAAATCGCAATATCAATCTCACCACTTTCAACCAGATCAACATAAGCAGCACGATTAATTAAAGCCATGACTTTTCTTGCACCCAGTCGTTTAGCCAGCAGTGCAGACATTATATTAGCTTCATCATCATTCGTTAGAGCACAAAAAACATCTGTCCCTTCAATATTTTCCTCAATCAGCAGCTCTTCATCTGATACATCGCCTAAGAGAACAATGGTCTTTTCCAGCTCTTCAGATAACATTCTGGCATTAGCCGGATTATGATCAATAAGTTTTACATGTAGCCTGTTTTCCAAAGCTCTAGCCAAACGCTGTCCAATATTTCCACCACCGGCAATCATAATACGCTTATAGGGTTTATCAACCCTTCTAAGCTCTGACATCACTTTACGAGTATTTCGCCGATCCACAATAAAAAACACTTCATCATGTTCTTCAATGATAGTATCTCCCATGGGAGTAATTGGATGACCTTTTCGATAAATAGCAGCAACTCGGGTATCCACATTCGGCATATGATCCCGTAATTCTTGTAACTCATGACCCAACAATGGCCCACCCTGAAAAGCTCTAACCGCAACAAGTTGTACCTGTCCCCCAGCAAAGTCTAATACTTGAAGAGCACCGGGATAAGCTATTAAGCGTTTAATATAATCAGTAACTAATTGTTCTGGACTGATTAAGACATCAACAGGTAAGGCTTCATGAGAAAAAAGTTGTGGGTATTTAAGGTATTGGTTAGAGCGTACACGAGCAATCTTCATTGGCGTATGAAAAATGGTATACGCAACCTGACAGGCAATCATATTTGTTTCATCACTATTGGTCACAGCGATAATCATATCAGCATCATCACATCCGGCTTTATTCAATACATCAGGGTGGGAACCTCTCCCTCTAACCGTTCGAATATCCAGACGATCTTGTAGAATAGCCAGTTTTCGACCATCCACGTCAACAACAGTAATATCATTATCTTCACTGGCTAAATTTTCTGCCAATGAAGAACCAACCTGACCAGCACCCAAAATTAATATTTTCATAGAGCAGGTATTCTACCTATTTATCATAATTTCTCAGCTTCAAATAAAGAAGAGAAGCAAAGAGTAGCAAAAGCTGTTAGTTGTTATCAATAGTTAATCAGTAACATACATTATTATTTAGATTTTTTGGCAATTTTTTTGGCATCAATTCCCAGTGTTTTCATTTTACGATATAAATGAGTTCTTTCAACACCTGCTAACTGTGCAACTTTTCCAACACTACCACCAACAGCAATTAATTTTTCTTCAAGATAAGCTTTTTCAAAAAGCTCTCTTGCTTCTTTTAGTGGGTGTTCAAATAAAGATTTTAACGCATTATCAGCCAACAAAGTATTGTTACTATCTGCATCTTCAGCACCCTGTTTTTGTGCTTCGTATTCAATACAAGCTTCCACTTCTTCCAGTGTAATGGTTTCCAGATCCGATACAATTAAGAGCCTTTGCACCAAATTTTTTAATTCTATCAAATTACCTGGCCAAACATAATTTCTCAATTTATTTAAAGCAGCAATAGAAAAGCTTCGATAGTTAAACTGTTCCTGTTGAACAAATCGATCACGATAATAATTCAATAGTTCTGGAACATCTTCACAATGTTCTCTTAATGGTGGAATTTTTACCTGGAATACATTTAATTGAAAATACAATTCTGAATCAAATTGTCCCTGTTTGACCAGTTGCTCCAAATTATAATGTGATGCCGTGACAATACGACACATCAGTGCAATGGATTCAGTACCTCCGAGTCGATGAAAATAACCTGTTTCTAAAGAACTCAATAAGCGTCGTTGTGTCGCTTGTTCCATCTCACCAATATCATCAATATAAAGTGTTCCTCGACCAGCCTGCTCCAGAAGACCATAATATATTTTCCCATCCACTTCGGAACCAAATAATTCATTTGCTGAATTATCAACATCTAAAGTTGCCACCCCAAGATCAATATAAGGCTGTTCAGAACGTTTACTCAAACGATGTAATAATCGAGAGTATTTGCTCTTACCACTGCCTGGCTCTCCAACAAATAAAACTCTGGAATCATGCTGTGCCATTAGCTTTATTTCTTTGGATAAATTCTGATTTATCTCGCTCTTGCCAACGGGTTCATCAGCAATTGACAATTGCTGACGCATGCCTTGATTTTCTTCATCCAGCTTATGAGCCTCAAGCGCATGTTCAACTGTTAGTAGGAGTTTAGCTAGTGATAAAGGTTTTTCTAAGAAGTCATAGGCACCTAATCGTGTTGCTTCAACAGCAGTTTCAACACTGCCATGCCCTGACATCATGATGACAGGGAAATCACCTGTGGCATCATTTTCAATACTGTCCTTCCATTCTTTAAGCAAGCTAATCCCATCAATATCAGGCATCCAGATATCAAGCAAAACCAGTTCAGGTCTTCTTAGTCGGCAACTTTCTCTAGCAGCTTCTCCATGTTCAGCAATTTCAACTTCATAACCTTCATCCTGGAGTATTTCTTGTACCAGTTCTCTGATATCAGGTTCATCATCAACAACAAGTATATAGGCTGATGCCATTTTTTTTCCTCTACCGTTCATTTAGGAATTTGGGATAAATTTTTATTTTTTAAAACTATGCAACAGGTAACTGAATAACAATTTTAGCACCTCCATCGGAAGTATTTTCTGCAACAATGGAACCACCATGCTCTTCAACAATCTTTTTCACAATAGCCAGACCAAGACCTGTTCCCTTTGGCTTATTGGTCACATAAGGATCAAAAATATTTGCCAACATATCTTCTGGAAAGCCAGGTCCATTGTCAGTCAATTCAAGAACACACCAATATTGGTTATTAGATTCCAACAAATGAGTCTGTACAAGTAAACTACTAGAGTCTTGATCAGTTGAAGCTTCAATCGCATTTTTAATCAAATTATGAAACACTTGTCTTAAACGACCCTGATCAGCTTCAACTAAAGTACCACTAATTTCCAGTTCAGAATAAATGGCCAGTTTATCGCTACCACGATAGAGATCAACCACTTCCATCAACAAATTTTCTATGTCTAAAGGCTGCATCTTCAGTTCAGGCATTTTTGCATATTCTGAAAAAGCCTTAACCATTTCCTTCATACTATCCACTTGATTAATAATAGTCGATGTTAAACGTTCCATTGTCTCAGCATCTTTCTCATTCATAGTCTTCAGATATTTGTGACGTAACCGTTCAGCTGATAATTGAATAGGAGTTAAAGGGTTTTTAATTTCATGGGCTAATCGTCTTGCAACTTCGCCCCAGGCAGCATCTCTTTGCGCCTGAACTAATGAGGTAACATTTTCAATAACAATGACATATCCTCCATCAGCCAAGGCATTCCCCCTGCATAATAAGTTCTTTCGGCCATCAGATTCACTCAAAGTAACTTCTTCACTCCAGTGTTTGACTCGATTCTGAATGGCAGTCATTATCCAACGAATTAATGACTCAAGTTCTGGTTTTTCTTTGGTCAACTGGAACAACGAGCATCCGTGATAGTCATTCACATTAACACCTAGAATAAGGCTTGCTTCAGGATTGCTGGTTCGTATCTCTTTAGCCTGAGATAAGCTGATAATCCCGGAAGACAAATTCCCTAACACAGCTTCAAGATAATCTCTCTGGTTTTTTGCCTGCTGATGACTTTCCTCTAAAGCATTATGCGTATGTGATAAACGCCTGACCATTTTATTAAATGACTGAATTAACAAGCCAAAGTCATCATCATTTAACAAAGGAATAGGTTTGTGGTATTCACCTTCAGCAACAGCCTTAGTACCTTCTGCCAGGTCTCTAATAGGTGCTGCAATACGTTTTGCAGAGTAAAAAGCGGCCCAGACAGCACTTAAAATACCCAATAACAACACCAGAGATAATGTAAGTGTAAAACTGATTTTTAATGGTTTGCGCAAATAAACCAAACCTTTATACTCTGAAAAAGCCTGCTGAACACTAGCAGCCAAACGATGCTGACGTTCACTCACAGGAACCATTGCCTGCAGAATCAAAAAGCCTTTTTCACCTTCAAAAGTAATTCGAACTAAAACACGAATCATTCGATCAGAGCCTTCACTTAAATCTAAAACCACATGATCTCGTCCTTGCTGTAAAGGTAAAAGCAGATCTGAACTTGGGATATCAGGCACAATATCACCTTCCTCGATAAAACTTGAACCCAAAATTCGCCCTCTGGATGTCATCAATGTCACTTCATCAACACCACTTTTCTCTCGGATTTCACTCAATGAAACAACAGAGAGTGTGCTGATATCAACCAGAATTTCATCACTCAATCGACGAATTTGACGCAATAAAGTTTTCTTTTTTTCATCAACGGCTGAACGACTTAGATTCATAGCATCTTCTAGCGCTCGCTCGACTGTCACATCAAACCAGCTATCAATACTACGATGAATAAATTGAATCGAAAAACTATAAACCACTAATGCGGGAAAAATAGCGAGACTAACGAATATAATAACCATCCGCAACGTGAGCCTTGAACCAGCGACATGCTGTCTCAATTGACTCAAAAGACGCCATGCCTGACGAGCAATGAGAAAAACCAGCATGATGAGGATGACCAGATTAACAGTCAGTAATAGATAATAAAGTTGCTGAAATTGCTCAGCATCCATAGTGGAGCTACTGATCATTCGTAGAGAAAAGAACAATATCAACAATATGATAAATATGGCCAGAGGACCATTAAATATTTTTTTTATCACTCTGAAGGCTCTTTAGTTTTATTAATGGAATCATTATCAGAACTATCACTTGTCTTGTCAGCTGATTGATTATCTGAATTGTTATCTGTCATATTGTCAGTGCTATCATCTAAAATTTGAATCGGTTCTTTCACTTTACTCTTTCTTTTTAGTTCCAGAGTTAAATTATTTTGTTCAACTTCAGCTATTTTAGCCTGACTTCTTGGCTTATCATCAATCAACCAACGGAACCATGTACTTTCTAAACGCCAGGAGGGTGACAATGATGCAATTTGCCTCAATGCTGGAGGAAGATGACTAACATCCAGTAAAATGCGCATTTGTATATAATATTGTTTATCTCTACTCAGTTCTTTTTTCTCAATTAAATGAGCACCACGAATCGTACCTAGAACTGCCATTGCATCTTGACGGCTATTAAATGTATAACGTTCATTGGTTGCAATATTTTTAACTTCATGAACATTGGTCAATGGATGATAGCGTAATTCAAAAAGTTGTCTGGATTCCTTAATAATAATATTACGCCACCAAAGCCTTTCACGTAAAACCTGAACCTCAACTGCAATTGTCAAAGGTATGCCATTTTCCAGTGCATCAACCACATCATCAGTGAAATTCATTTTTAAATCAGCATCAATGGCAATGCTTTTTTTATCCCCAAAAGAGTCCGCTGAAATAACTTGAAAGTCACCTTTATCCACTAAGCTGGGAAAGACATTGAATAAAAATGACAGCCCTATGGAACTCAATAATATCACTACAAAAACAGCTAAAGCCTGACATTGAGGACAACGTTTACGACGTCGACGTTCAGTAAAAGAATTGACTCCTTGTTTTTCAGGTAAACTCAAATAAGCCAAGTTTTTTGTGTCGCTCCCACCTTTTTTCATTCTTCAACAATTTCCCTGTTGGTTTCTTTTTTTAACAAGGCATAATAAAAACCATCCATATTCTGATCGCCAGGGAGAATCTGTCGACCAAAGGGTAGTTTGTCTCCCCAGCTGGCTTCAATAACAATTTCTTTCACATTATGTTTATTCGTTAAGCTTTCTTCTTGTCTTTGAATGAATGATGATATTTGATGGTCATTTTCTTCTCTTAATATAGAACAGGTAGCATATAAAAGAACTCCTCCAGGCTTTAACATCGACCAGAGGTTATCTAGAATTTTTGCTTGTAATTGAGTAAGAGCCGATATATCGTCTGAACGTCTCAGGATTTTAATATCAGGGTGGCGCCTGATCACTCCCGTTGCAGAACAGGGGGCATCCAATAAGATACGATCAAATAACTGCCCATCCCACCAATCTTGTGATGCAGCATCTGCTGTCATCACTCGTAGTTTTTCAGACGGGATTTTAAGGCGTATGCTGTTTTCCTCAACTCGTTTCAACCTTTCTGAACTGACATCCAGTGCGACAACACTTTCCAATAATGGTTGTTGTTCAAAAAGATGCATCGTCTTTCCTCCAGGCGCTGCACAAGCATCTAAAATATACTCACCTGGTTGTGGTGACAGCAAACTAGCTGAAAATTGAGGCGCACCATCTTGAACACTCAAAGCACCTTCTGCAAAAAGAGGTAATTTTTCTACAGCAACAGGTTTATCAAGAATAACAGTATATGGATTATATTCAGTGCTAACATCCTCAGATTCAAACGGTCTGGAAAAAGCAATTTCAGCTTTCACCAATTGTCCCAAATAATTTTCAATATCAAGCTTTTGATTAAGTCTCAAGGTCATTGGAGGACGTTGATTTCCAGCATCCAGAATAGACTCTACAGACCGTTTATTTTTATTCCAGGATTTTTTAATTCTAGTAATAAGCCATTCAGGGTAGGAAAAACGACTCGCATATGATTTATCCATCTCTATGAATAATGCCTCTTTTTCCCTAAGAAAGCGTCTCAAAATGGCATTTACCAGTCCTTTAGCCCAGGCTTGCTGTAATTCATTACAGGCATTTACAGTTTCTGCAACAATCGCATATTCAGCTTTATCAAGATATACCAATTGATACAACCCAACTAATAATAAATAATGTACACTCTTCTTTTTTCCTTTGAGAGGTTTGCTGAGCATCATACTTAATAATGGGCTAAGACGATGATACCAGCGTAGAACACCAAAACTGATTTCTTGTGCTAAGGGACGTTGTTCAGTTTTAATTGATTCCAGATATTTTGGCAAAAGACTGGATAATGAGAGGCCTGACTCAACACAGTCCTGTACTATCTTAACAGCAACCGTTCTGGATGATAGTCCACTTAAATGTGCACTATTGGCTTTAGAAATGGATTGTTTAGAAATAATCTGTTGAGCAGACTGTCCTGATTTTTTAGAGTCCTGAATTGGATGTTTTTTCTTCACTGTTTTTTTCACTTAGACATATCACTTAGAAGATAATTTATTATTTATACAGCATACTCTAACCAACAGGATAAGCATATTAAGTCTAACGGTTGAGAAAAAAACTATTAAAGTTATAACTTCATGCGAAAAAGAAACCTGAAATCCTAAAACTGCACACCTAATAAGCTTTGGCCATTAATAAAATCTTTTACCATCGCTCGTTTTTTACCTGGCATTTGCAACTCCAAAATTCGGACAACACCATTACCAGCGACAATATCAATTCCCTCAGGTGATTCAGCAATAACTCTACCACATTCATGGCCACTATTTTCACGGCATTTTTGATCATTATCAACCAAACGTGCCTGCCATAAACGTAAAGATTTTCCTTTATAGTCTGTGTAAGCAACTGGCCAGCTATTAAATGCCTGTATCTTCCTCACAATCTCACCCGCATTTTGTTGCCAGTCTATTTGTGCTTCTTTTTTATCTAATTTATGAGCATAAATTGCCAATGAATCATCTTGAACCACAGGCTTCAAATGATCGTCTTCAATATCCCTCAAAGTCTGCATTAGAGCAAGCGCTCCCATAGAAGCCAACTTATCATACAAACTGCTACCAGTATCTCCTGCCTCAATATCACAATATTTCATAGTCAACATATTACCAGTATCTAAACCTTCATCCATCTGCATGATAGTCACACCACTTTGAGAATCTCCTGCCAAAATTGCACGTTGAATAGGTGCAGCACCACGCCATCGAGGTAAAATGGAGGCATGAATATTTAAACACCCTTCTTTAGGAGACTGTAAGACATTTTTAGGTAAAATAAGCCCATAAGCAACCACTACCATTACATCAGCCTCTAGTGATGCTAACTCTTGTTGAGCCTCTTCGCTTTTAAGACTCACAGGTTGGTAAACGGGTATACTATTTTCAAGCGCAAGAGCTTTAACCGGACTGGCCGTTAATTTACGCCCCCTGCCTGCTGGACGGTCAGGCTGAGTATAAACTGCAATAACTTCATGTTCAGATTCTAGTAAAGCCTGTAATGCCACTGCTGAAAATTCTGGAGTTCCGGCAAAAATTATTTTCACTTCCGCACACCTTTTTTTAAATTCATAAGATTTTAAGTATTAATTCCAGGCAATGCTACATTTTTCGCTGTTGCTTGACTAACTTCTTGCGAATGCGATCTCGTTTAAGTTTTGAGAGATAATCAACGAATAACTTTCCTTGTAAATGATCTATTTCATGCTGAATACAAACAGCTAATAAACCATCCGCTTCAAGTTTCATTTCATTCCCCTTTCTATCCAGATATTGAACAACAACGGAATCCGCTCGTTCGACTTCCCCATAAGTTTCTGGCACAGAAAGACAGCCTTCTTCCATCTTTTCTTTACCTGAATGAGAAATTATTTCAGGATTAATAAAGCAATGAGGAGCGTTTTTATCTTCTGAAATATCGATAACAATAATCTGCTCATGCACATTGATCTGTGTTGCGGCTAGACCAATTCCAGGTGCGGCATACATTGTTTCCAACATATCATCCATAAGACGCTGATGTTTTGAAGTAATTTTTTCAACTCGTTTTGCTCTGGTGCGTAAGCGATCATCAGGAAAACAAAGAATATCCAATAAAGCCATATATTATTTAAACTCTTAATTATTATAAGTCCACCGAAGGAAAATTAAAAACTCTAACAAAGTACAGAACAAAGAAAATCATGTTCATGTAAAGAGGGTTTGAACTCCTTTGGGTTCAATTTTATCAAAAAAAACACTCTGGTTGATAGAAAAAGTGTTAACCAGGTTGGTAATTTCTAATAAAACACTTTATATTTAATAAAAAACATTATAAATTTGAG
>JAPHSW010000256.1 GCA_026196615.1 Gammaproteobacteria bacterium
CGGTGTTTTCTGCACGATGAAGGGTACCCAAAACAAAGCTGGATTCTAACTGGAAATGTTCCGGAGAGACCGCAAGCGCGGCAAACATCAGAGCTGAATCCTGCATGACATCACCAACATTCAGAACTGACACATCTTTGTGATCAAAGCCTTCTCGCCCTAAGTTATCAACAGCAGTTTGTGTTGGACAAAAAAGCAGGTCACTGATCTGATCTGTAAGAATCCGATTAATTTCCTCCGGCATATGCTTGTTGAACGATCTTAAACCTGCTTCAACATGCGCTATTGGCACATGGAGTTTAGCTGCTGCTATTGCTCCAGCTAAAGTTGAATTTGTATCTCCGTAAACTATGACCCAATCAGGTTTTTCAGCGAGCAATATTGCTTCAATACTTTCCAACATTCGCCCTGTCATGGCACCATGACTAGCCGAACCAATTCCTAGGTAGTGATCAGGCTCATTAAGTCCTAGTTCACGAAAAAAAACATCTGACATATTTTGATCGTAATGCTGTCCTGTATGTATAACTTGATGGATAATTTCATCATGTTGTTCAACCGCCCACTTAATAGCTGCTACTTTAATAAATTGCGGTCTAGCACCAACAATTGAAATAATTTTAATCATAGTCATTCCAAATAAATAGAGAAATACACTCTATCTAAGTCCATTATATACTTCTAACAAGACTCTTTCCTGCTCTTTCCAGTTATATATTTTTTTGATTTCATTTAGATTTTTTAAGAACTCATTTTTGTCCAGTTTTACTATTTCATCAACAGCATCCTTCAAACATTTAAGTGTATTTTTTTCTGCAACAACTCCAACATGATACTTGTTGACAATTTTCTTCATTTCATCAAGATTTGAAACAATAACTGGAACATCTGACATTAGGTATTCAAACATTTTATTAGGAAGACAGTATCTATAACTAAAACACGAATCTTCAATCGTTGAGATACCAAAATCAGCACTACTAGTATAGTTGAGTAGAACATCGGGGCTAACAGCTTTGTGAAAGAAGATATTATTATATTTTCTAGCATAGTCCTGAACCAAACTTTCCAGATGCCCATACCCCATAAATATGATTATATTTTTCCCATCAGTTATTTCTTTAAAAATTTCAAGAAGTTTCTCTATTCCTCTACCACAACTTAGTCCGCCTTGATATAAAAAAATATTTTGTTCTTGTTTTATATCAAAAACTTCCCTAAATATATTCTTTTTTTCCTCTTCTCTATATGAGGGGGTGTTTAAGACAATTGCTGGTTTTTCAATATGATACAATTTAGCATATTCATCAGCAATTCTATCACTCACTGTAATAATACGATCGGCAAATTTTATAAAAAACTTTTCTACCAAATAATGAATTTTAATACTAAATTTACTTTGATTAGGCTTATCATTTATCTCATACTCATGTGCGTCATAAACAATTTTGACTGTATTGTTAAAAATAAGTTTTATAACAACTCCTATTGGCAATGAATTCAAATCATTACAGTGACAAATATCGACATTTTGATACCTTTTAATAACATGATAAAAAAACTCAAAATATTTAAATATCTGAAAAAAAGTTTTTTTAGGCCATTTTCTACTTCTCAGTTTTATACGATGTACTTTTACATTTTGAACTTCATCATGTTCATTTAGTGGGTCTTCATGAAGTGCTACTACCTTTACATCATATCCAGCATTTTGTAACGATATACTCTCTTTTAATACACGGCTGTCATTTATAAATTTATTTAAAACAATTGAAATAACCTGCTGTTTATTAATCATTATCTTTTTTCACTTTTCATAGCAAACAAATCAAACTCTTCACACGTTGCAATATGGCTCATTATAACCCTAGTTAACTCTGAGCCTTTTTATTTAATATTAATAAACTACTAACAAACAAATGTACGATAAACAAAAAAACAAGCGAATAAAGTATCCCCCAAAAAACACCAAAAAAGTCTGTACTCACCAAAGAAATGACAGAAATCAACAACAAAGCACGAAAGGTATAAGCAAGAAAACGAGGCATATAAAACTCAACCCAAGAGATTATATCAAAAAAAACAACTAAAAAAGAAGCCAAAAAAATTCCTATAAAGTAATCAAAATTTGAAATATGAGTAAATAAGACAGATGTATTCATCCAGGTACTTTCAGGACCGCCGATATTATATGCTTTCCATGCCCCAACAATTCCATATGACTCATAAGACTCTATACCCAAGTGGCCTTTAAGAGGAAATGTTATTGCAGAAAATCCCCAAAAACCATTTTCAATCGCATATTCATAATGCCATAATCCAGTTTCAAAAGGTGCAACAAAAGCTCTATGAAGTACAAACTGAAATAAATACATTGAATCGAGGCCATCTCTAGCAAATTTTAAAAACACCATAATGTACACTATTAGCAATGCAGATATAATTAAAAATGCAAACTTCAGTAAGCCATTCCTATTACCTTTAAGTATAAGCCCAACAACACCAATATAAATCAATAACTTACCAGCAGGAGCTTTAGCACCTTCAATCATCACAAAGAATATTGAAAAAAGAATAATTCCAATAGAGAGCAATTTTTCCCATTTTATCTTTGTTGTATAAAAAAGGATAATCGCCAATCCTACAAAAACATAAACAATAGAATTTCTAACAAAACTATATAACACTTTCACATTTCTATTAGAAAGAAATTTTAAAGTATTCTCTCTAGCTGAAAGAGTATTTCCAGGGTCAAATAATGTAGCATAGAGTCCAGTTTTGTTAAAAGGAACTTCATTTAACAACAATACCGTTGAAAAAAGTAATATTATAAACAAGAAAAACAAAAATAAACGTATATTCGTTAAATTACTATAAAAAAAACCGCCTCCGACACGAGGAGAATTTTTCAGAACCGGTCTGACATTTGCTATTGGTAAGTTTATTAGAGCAACTAAAAAAACAATAAAAAAAGGGAAAATTACAGTTAAAAGTCTAAACACATAGACATCAAAAGACCAATCAAGTGACAAATAAAAGTCTTGAAAAAATTCATAAAATGCAGCGGCAAAAGAGATCCTTACCAGAAAAACAAGAGAAAATACAATTGATGGCCTAAATATAAGTTCTTTTTTATAAAAAAGAACATAGGAAATCATCAGCACTTCAATAACAAACAAAAGTTGCAACATTACTATAATAAACCTCTATTCATTTGAGGTATTTTTTTTCATAAAAAAGCACCGTCAGAAATAAGCATCTAACCATGCTCCAAAACTAATGAAACGCCAAGGTAAAAAACTGAAGGGTTTCTGAGATGTAAGAATCATTTTTGTTGTATTTATTGCCTCAGGCTTTAAAATACCATTACTTTTCTCAACTGCCAACTTTACTTGTTCTAAGAAGACTTCTGGCTTATATTGCTTCATCCAAACTTCTTCAGGCGTTGCAAATCCTAATTTATCTTTACGAGTACGAATAGGCTCAGGAAGAATATTTTTCATACCTTCACGCATTACACGTTTTGTTTCCCCTCCTTTTATTTTATAAGCATCAGGCATACCAACAACATGCTCAACTAATCGGTAATCTAGAAAAGGGACTCTAGCTTCGATACTATGAGCCATTGAACATCGATCTTCCCAATGTAATAATTTTTGTAAATTTGTATACATTAACTGAGAACGATTAACAGCTGTAACACTTCCACCTCTTGCTTGAAGTCCATGTAAGGGATCAATAGGCACAGCCCCTAATTTCTTCATATCAAGCCATTCAGGCTGTATATGAGAACGACCATTTAACTTTCTTAACAATTGTGCAAACTGTGTTGGTATGAGGTTATTTCCAACCAGCATTGTTAGCATTTTCCAACTCATATTTTGAGATAACTTTACATCTTTTGCCTCTGTTAAAAAAGAGCCCCACTCACCAGAACGTAGCAAAGAAGCTAAACGAACCCCAAAATAGCTATTATAACCAGCTAACTGTTCATCAGCTCCTTGCCCATCAAGCATCACCTTAACGTTATTCTCACTAGCCAATCTAAAAACATTCCACTGTGCATATATACTACTTGAACCAAAAGGTTCATCCTGATGCCAGGCCAATAGCGGTAACTCATCAAACAAACAATCTAGCTCAGGATAAACATGGTGAGCATCGACTTTTGTCGAATTCGTGACAATGTTAACCCATTTTTGTTCATTAAACATCTCAACATTTGAGTATGCTGAAAATGTTTTCTGAAGCCCATTGCCATCTAGTATTTGATTTAAAATTGTTACAATACTGGATGAATCTAGACCACCAGAAAGACATGAACCTACTGGCACATCTGCACGTAAACGCAAGCGAACTGATTCAGTTAATAATTGTTTAAATGAGTCCCCAGCCTCACTGAAATCACCATCAAAAGGTATTTCGTTTAATTCATACCAGTTATAAACATTTATGTTCTCAGGACTGCAATATTTTCCTTGTAGAGCCTTATCCAAAGATAATTCCAGATACTGACCTGGGCGCAGCTGATATACATTATCAAACATCGTTTCTGATGTATGATCTAATGAACTCCAGGTTAAATAATCATATGCTCTTTGACCATTTATTTTTGGTTTCCAATCTGGTAGTTTTGAAAATTGCTTTATTTCTGAAGCAAATGCTAAACCACCATCACTACAAAAATGATAGTAAAGAGGTTTAATACCAAAGCGATCTCGAGCAGCAAACAACGTTTTTTTCTTAAAATCAAGAAGTAAAAATGCAAACATCCCGTTAAATTTTTTTAATGCATCAACTCCCCACTCTTGCCAACTTGCCAATATCACTTCTGTATCAGTATTGGATAAAAATTGATGCCCAAGCTCCTTCAATGATTCTCTTAATTCCAGATAGTTATATATTTCACCATTATAAACCAACCAATAATTCTGATTATTTGAACTCATAGGCTGATGTCCTGCAGCAGAAACATCAACAATTGATAAACGTCGGTGACCAAGCCCAATTACAGCATTTTCAATCGGTTTAATAGTTTGACGAGGAGTATACGGAAGATTTGCTTCAAGAACGGAGCGAGGTGTATCTTTTCCAGCTAGAACTGAATAATTCTGAATCATGCTATCAACTAAGATGAAGCCTTCATCATCTGGACCACGATGCTGAATAGTCTGATTCATTGCCATGAGATGATTCAAATCAACACCATTATTATTAATCCAGCCAGTAATTCCGCACATCAGTTAATTACCCTTAATTTAATGTCATCCACAATATCATTCCCTATATAGAAGACCAGCATACTAAGACAAAGCCTTTAAATAGATTTGTTTATCTATTTCAGTTTGAAAACTAGAGTTATGCCACAGTAAGGTAAAATTTCCTTGATAATGGTGGCAGATTGATTTTAAATTCTGAATTGCCAAAAGGATTTCATCTTTATTTGTCAAGTTCATATACTGCTTTCCCATGAGACTACATTCCATAATAATCAGTGGCCGTTCATATATTTTCAATGTCTTATGATCTATTAAATCATACAATAAAAATTCATAGCAGGTGCCACAACGAAATCCAATATGCTCAGCAAAACCTAATGTTGTATCATAAATTACACCTGCATCACTTAAATTTCGGTCAGTATAATTTTTTTTCCATCGCAAATAGTGCTGTCGAACTCCTATAGAATTTTGATTTATACCATTTTTTTTAAAAAAAGCACGCAATAGTTTTATTTCTTCTTTTGTTTTTTCTAAACTGAGATAAGTATTATAACTGGCATGTAAACCAACTTCATGTCCCCTACTCTTGATATTAACAATTAATCTTTTAATAATGTTTTCATCTAGATTGTAACAGCCATCCATTACCTTATCTGTATGATTAGTTATAAAGTAAAAGGCAATTTTTCTTCCTACCTTATCATTAACATTCATCATCCAGTCAAAAGTATAAAAGGGATCAGCATTAAAATCCCCAAAGATATGAGCAACCCTTAGTTTGATTGTCTTTACAGCTTCAAGTAATGATTTTCGTTTAAAAATATCGCCAGCAATTTTTTTTAACGTTGAAGCATTATTTGAAGCCCAACATGTGTAAGGCGAATCAACATCACAGGAAACAAAAGTTTGCGGGGTTCTTTTTTTTCGTTCCAAATTAATCCACAATAGTTTAATTGAGGACCATAATATTTCAAGATATTCATTAACCAGGGGTCGTAAAAGAAAACCTTCTTGATAAGCAAGAGAGGCATGAGCAGGAAAACGATCATGTTGATCTCTATCTAATTTTACAGCTTCTTCATAACAAGTCAGCATATAAAAAACAGAACCAAAGATATCGAGATTTAACTTGATATTCTTAGGTTCTATTACACATCCAGGCTCTCCAAAAATAACTGGCACAACTGGATCCAAAAGTTTTATATCCAGTCCAGAATCAGTCGTATCCCATTTTTTAAGAGGCTGTACTGGAAGAGATTCTTTCTTCAGCCAACATTCTTGAGCATTTTTAAAAAAAATGGCAGAAGTTTCTAGTTGATGATCACCACACTTCAGAGAGAAAGCATCATTATGCCCAACAACAACCTCATACTCAATACCAAGAAATACATCAAAAACTTGCTCTATTACGTATCTTGATTCTTGTATACAAAAGTGGGGAATTTCGATTGTTAACATTGTACTAATAATAAACCTATAACTATATGTTTCAATCAGACGCTAATAATCTGTTATTTCAAAATACTCAAAATAGTTTTTATGCCATACCCAACTTGCCTCATTTTTGAGGGAGTTTTGGATATTAAATGATATGGTTTCTGTCTTGCACCAAAGGCTCGAAAAAAACGCTCTATTGGTTCTAGCATTGAGCCTTCAAAATTAAACTCATTTGCTATTGTTGAAGAAAACTTAATTGCTTCCCACATACATAAGCTTGTCGCACCACTATTCCTTAAATCAGGGTCTCCTCCACCCATTAAATAATAAGCGGAGTGTTCATCCCAGATAATATAAACAGCTGCATGTAAACGTTTTTCCTCATCCTCTGCTACAAATATTTTTCTTGCATTATTTTTTATACATGCAGCATCTAATGACTTTACAAAACCACGATTATAAGGAAGAGATTGACCTTGTCGCTTAAAAGTCATTTCATTTAAATCAAGAAATGTATCAATATCAACATCAGTTTTTATTGATATTCCCTTTTTATTCTTAGCTTTCCTAATCTCACGACGAATATTTTCTTTTAAGCCTTTCCAGATCTTATCAATATCGGATAAATCTTCAATCACGTAAGTATAACGTGTTGTTTGATTAAAACCATTCCAGTAAAAAGGAAGCCAATTAATATATTGATGATGCCAGTTCTGGCTATAATAGCCATATTTAGGTAATAATTCTATTAGACGACTCATCATATCTTTCTCATATGACAATTTTTTTTCATATTTAGCATTTAATGGCTTAATCCATGGCCCAAGTGATTGAGTTAATTGGGGCATAATGAGTAAGTTCATACCATACTTTCTTTTAAGATAATAGGGCAACGTAGCCAATACACTTCCAGATTTTTCAACTACTGCAACATCCCAATTTTCCTTTCCACACACAACATCCAACCACCATGCTTTTGCAAATATTGGCACCTTAGAAGATATCTCCGGTTGACTATAAAGTTCCTTATTATTCATATAATTTTATAACTGCTCTCTATTTATATAGTTCTTGAGTGATTGGTATAATTGAGGATCTATTTTTATTTGCTTATTTCGCTGAAATGTTTTGGGTATGATATTATTTGTACGCTTTATATTTTTATTATTGTCTTTAAAAAAAACTTCAATTTTATCCAGTTGCTCATAAACATCATCACATAATTCTTCATAATTAATTGTAAGAATTTTGTGCTTTCTTACATTTAAGCGAGTTAAATCACTTTCAATTATTTTATATGTATTTCGAATTTGTTTAACAACTTGCACTTCTGCTGGTTGACACTTTAGTTGCTCAAGCTCCTGAGTTGGAAGAGACCACCATTCTTCATAATTACCATTCACTCTCATTCGTGCATCCAGTATTGAATGAGCATTATCTGTTTCATCACGATTGATAATTATAAATAAAGCTTCTGGGATTACATCAACAATAGGTTCAATTCGTAATGCTGCATAAAGATTTTTAAATACAATAGAATTTTTTCTTTCTTTTGAGATAGCAGCAATATTACGTCTAAAATCATCCATTTTCTTACTTTCAATGTTGGTAATCTTAGTGTAGTTTATAGCTGGTAAAAAGAAACGATACCAAAAAGCACCACATTCGGATGGCTCAGTAAGCAGTTTTGTATCTCCATGATTTGATGAATAATCCGATAGATATTTATGTTTAAACTTACAATTCAACTTTTCAATAAAAGCAGGACCACAATAAAAGCGACAATGAAGATTACTCAAGTAACCCACATTAAATGCAGAAGTTATGAGTTGAAAAAGAAGTGTACTACCTGAGCGAGGAGCACCTAAAATAAAGATAGGTGGATAATTCAACTTTACATTTCGATACCAAATACTTTCAAAATAAGTAAAGAATTTATTCGATAGTTTTATCAACTGTCTGGAAATAAATTTCTGCATAAGTTATTTATTACAATTCTCTTCAAAGAGATTAGATTGAATATTTTTGAGACATATAGCTTTCGCTTTTCTTAATTTGATTTCATTATTAACAAAACGTAATTTAAAACGCCAAAGTTTTTCCAATAAAAAATCTCGAATAAATTTCCACTTAAATATATATTTAGAACAAGGTAATTCAATCCTATGATACCCTAATTTACAAAAAACTGTGCCCACAATATTTTGATAATATAAAGCATCTGTTTTTGTCATTTTTTTTACCCATTTCAATGAATTTTCATTATTAATTGGCTTAGATAAATTTTCCCAAAATTTTGATGTTTCTGATTGAGATTTTGTTTCAGATTTTCTATGAAAATTTAACATTTCCTGATAAAAGTGAATATTTAAAAAATTGCAAATATATTTACATTGTCTTTCAGAGTCACTGATAAAATCCTCGTATTTTATCATTATTATATTGTCTAAATACAGCTGACTAACCCGTAAGCACGCTAATTGTTCTTTGAGCCATAAACGAGCAGAAGATGTAATAGTTTTTGGGCCTGATGGTGTGGCTAAAAATGATAACGATACATCTCTTCCATCTCTGACCAGGTAAATAACTTTTGCTTGATGCTTAGTTACATATAAAATTTCAGAAATGTAATCAAATAGAGCATTGTCCTTACAAACCCAGCCTTGCTTACCATTAATTAAAGCAATATGATCATACAATGCTATCATAGCACTCCAAAAAGTTCTTTGTTCACAAGCACTTATAACCTCTTCAATTTCAATTTTATATTCCCATGGATGAAAATGCGTTTTTGACAAACCAATCATATCTTCCAATAAATGTCGAAAATTTTGTTCAACATTTAAATCACCGTAAAATGCCGATTTATTGGCAAGGTTAGTGGTAAAATGTATTGCAGTAGGAGCAATAATATCTTTATGAGCCCCTAAAACAGAACGAATAAGGTTTGACCCTGAGCGCTCACTAGACATAATAAATATGCGATTCATAATTTACCTGCAATTTTCTTACTAATCGATAAACATTTCAAACCACGCTTCTAGCATAACAAGATGCCATATACGTTTCGCACTAATTTGATTGTTTTTATATTGTTGATATAAACTATTAACCGTATTAGGATTAATAGTATCTCTGTCAATCAGATGCTGAATTTTGTCTTCAACATAATTTTTCAGTTCTCCACGCATAAAAAACTGGATAGGGATACCAAACCCCTTTTTTTTCATTGACAAGCACTCAGGTGCAATATATTTTTCAGCAACTTTTCTGAGCACATACTTCTGAATATTTCCATGCATTTTAAATTGATCAGGAATCCTAAATGCAGCTTCAATTAAATTATGATCTAGAAAAGGAAACCGTCCTTCAATTGAGTGTGACATCGTAAATTGATCTATTCTATGAACATGATGATTTCCAATATAACTCATCAAATCCATATAACTCATACTTTCAATATCAGAGCTAAAGGTAAGATCTTTCACATAAAATTGATGTAAATATTCACCGATATCAGCTATGTTATAATTCAAAAATAAATCTTGTAATTGTTTATCAGTCGATTGCGCATAAAGAAGTGAATGTAAACGATCGGCACTCTTTATATTTGACATGTTTGAATATGATTTTACTCTACGCCCCAATATATTTGGTAAATGCCCGACTATAGGTGAAAGAAGCCTTAGCAACTTCCACATCTTTATTTTATTATACCAGCCATAGCCAGCAAATAGTTCATCCCCCCCCAACCCATTTAGAACAACTTTTACATTATTATCTTTAACCACGCCAGATATTAATTGATTGGCAGCCAGACCATAATGAGGCTCTTCATATCCTGCTACAATCTGATCTAAACGAGAGATTGTATCATTATATTGTACTTTCTTTATAATGTGTTCCATAGGATGCATATTTGCAGTCGCTGCGGCTTGGGGCAACTCATCCATTTCTGGCTCACTATCCTCATAGGCCAAAGTAAATGCCTTAATCCCTGGATGAAGCTTTGCTGCAATTGCAGAAACGGTTGTCGAATCAACACCACCACTCATAAATGTCCCAACTGGTACATCTGCTACTAATCTATATTTAATTGAAGTGGTTAATTGCTCCTCCAAAAGCTCAATTGCATTCTGTTCTGTCATAGAGCATTCTTGACTTCCAATAGGAAGTGACCAATATCTCTTTTTAACGATAGTTCCATCAAACTTAATGCGCATCCAATGAGACTGCTCTAGGGCAAAGACATTTTTAAATGCTGTTTTTGGTCTTGGAGCCATTCCAAAAGCCATAGCCAAATAAAGACCATCAGTATCAGCTTCTGGCTTATACAAACCAGAAGCAATGATCGTTTTTATATCAGAAGCAAAAATAAATTGTTGGTTTTGAATAGTATAGTAAAAGGGTTTTATTCCAATACGATCACGCGCACAAAACAAGCTTTTTTCTTGATTATCCCAAATAACAAAAGCAAACATTCCATTCAATTTATCCAGACATGCTTCACCCCATTTAACATAAGCATTGAGCAGTATTTCGGTATCACTCTTTCCCTGAAACTGAACACCTAATTTTTCCAGTTCTTTACCTATTTCCTGGAAATTATAAATTTCACCATTAAAGACAATCCAATAACGTTGATCTGTTGAACACAATGGTTGATGTCCATGAGGTGTTAGATCAACAATGCTTAATCTTCGATGCCCCAAAGCCACTTGTGATAGGCACGAATAAGCATTTTCAACATTTTCTCTGGGGTAACCTATTATATTTTTATTCTCTGAAGTATTTATTGGTGTATCAGCACCATAATAAGAAGTGCAAATACTATTATTTACCAATAAAAATCCTTCATCATCTGGGCCTCTAGCCACCATTTTATTGGTCATTTTATGTAAAGCAGAGACTTGAGAACATCCACTTCCATTTAAACTAAAAATTCCGGCAATACCACACATTATTGTTTTCTCGGATTCATTGCTGCTTTAAAAATTAATGCATAATACAGTATGTATAGAAAAATATCATTGAACATTAGGGCATATAAAGTTGTTTTTATGTCTGCAAACTGAGTAAAATACAATAATACACACCCCGTCGAAACAAAAGCACACACTTTCCAAAAAGCACCATAACGATTATTGTGTGTTGCACTAATCGTACTACTCAAAGTCGATGCCACAAAACGAAAAGCCAAAGCTGGTGATAGTATTTGCGCATATTCACCCGCAACCCTCCACTGCTCTCCAAAAACCCATGCAAATAGAGAAGGAGCGGTTAATAACAAGACAAGCACAGGAAGCATGGAAAAAAGAAGCAAACCAATTGATAGTTTCAATAGATAACGATCTAATCGTCGATTCTGCTTAACCAGATCAGCAACTTTCTTTAAATTAACCTGAGAGATAGATGTCGAAAGAAAAATAAATGGTGCATTCATTATCCGAGCAACTAATGCATAATAACCAACTGCAGCCTCTGAATAACCACTCATTAAAAAAAAGATGGGTAAACTTACTGTAACACCATCAAGCAAACCAAAACTAGCACTGAATACTGGAAACTCATAATATTTCTTTAAAGCCACTATTTTTTTCTTGGTCCACTTAAAATGAACATCCATCAATAAATTTTTTTGTTTGTAAAGCAGATAGCTTAAAGCAACCATAAGACCAAAAAAATTGCCTAATAATAATCCAATAAAGCCAATACCAAGCCAACCTAAAAGTAAATTAACAAAAACAACACATAAAGCCTGAATTACCTTAGAGCGAGCCAATAAATGATAGCTTTGATATCTATTCCCGAGATAAACGCATAAGTTTAACAATCCAGAGAGAAATAACACCATTGGTACAAAATAAATCCAATCTTGCAAAGCGGGTATCTTTAACCAGTCTACAACCTGTTGTTCAAACAAACTCAGAAAAAACCAATAAAGAAGACTGACCCCCCCGCCAAACCAAATTGACAAACTAAATAATTCTTTAGCAATACGCTCACTTTTTGGTAAAACCATTGCTACTTCATATTTTCCTGTTACTGCAGGAATGACACTTGAAATCAAAGCCATAAATGCAGCAAACAGACCAAAAGACTCTGGTGAATATAAACGAGTCAAAACAGGACTAGCAACGAGAGGTATTATTTGTGCTATTGCAGTTCCAGCACTCAACAAAGTAACATTACGAACAAATTGGCCAAAGTTAAATTTTATATTCATATAGTATTATTCTAGGCCCCATAGTCCAATAATAGACTAATAATGACACAAAATTAAAAAATTCTAACTCAAAACATAGCCTGTCAACATTCCTCTACTAATAAAATTAATTTATAATAGAGATGCTCACAAATAATTGTATGTAATACACACTTTTAACCTGTGCTTTCAAAAAAAGCCCTACATTTAGATGTAATATATTGTTTATAGCACATCGGAAAAAAGATAGAGCACTGACTTCAAACTAGAAGTTTTATGGCAAGGAAATTATAAATTGATTAATGATTCTTCTTTCATACTTAATAGCTTATTACAAAAACTCTCATTCATATTCATTCCTGTCATTTCATTTTTATATATTATTTTTCTAATATACACCATCTCTTTCTTTGACAATACATTTGATTTCACTGATGGTAGTTATTATTGGTTATCAGCAAAATACATCAGTAATTATTCCTTCGGTGTCTCTCAGTTTGGTCATTATACAGGATTAATTTATGCTTTAGCGCAAAAAAGCATTTATTTATCTAGAATTTTTGGGGCAATTCTACTATTTTTTTCAGCCTTCTATTTAGTATATCATTTGGAATATTTTTTAAGCAAAGCTGAATCCAAAAAAGTAAATAAATACATCGTGGTATTATTAACATCCTTTATTTTATTTTATTATGGTAATAACTTTAATTTAGGTCTTAGTTATAATTGGCTAGCATTTCTAAGTGTCATTATCTTTGCAGGAGGTTTATTATCTCTACTAAATAATTACAATGAAAACATCGATAGTTCCTCATGGTTTAATATTTTTTATTCATCTCTGGGTATTTGGCTTGCATGGAATGCAAAACCAACCACAGCAATTGGTTTGTTTTTGATTTATATTTTATTTATGCTCTTTTATTATCATAAATTTTCCCACGAAAAAATAATAAAGATAACGAAATACATTATTTTTTCACTTATATTTCTTTTAACTTTACATATTATTTTTTTTGAAGGTGGCATTCAGAGTTATTTCAACCAGTATGTAATCGGATTGAATGCAATGGATATACTAGGTGGACACAAAGTCCCTATTTCTCAAAAAATTGTTGACTTATGGAGTAAATACGTAGCACTCTTTTCATTTGCTTTTAATAATACAATCAATATAATTTTACTTGTTTTTACTGTCATTATTAAAATTGTCATTGTTGCAATGACTTATTTTAAAACCAAAAACAATACATGGCGAAAATATTTATCTTGGATTACATATACAACATTCTTATTAGCATTTATCCCTTATGGAAAAACACTTTATCTTTCTGAACTTGCATTATTACTATTGTATGTATATAGCTCAATTCTAATTGTCTCGATTATAAATATTGACATTGAAATTATTACTTATAAGCAACAAAATAATTTTTCAAACTTCATCATCAACAAATTACAACTAATCAGTTTAAGTTTTATTTTCCTCATATTCCCCCTCACTATAACTATAGGAACAGGTAATAGTTATGATAAACATATGTTTAAATTTTCTGGATTTATTTTTTTAGCAGTCTACATAATACTTAAATCGAGTTTATTTTTCAAAAATAAGATATCTGTTAGTATCATTATAATGGGATTGTTTTTTGGTGTTATTAGCATTAATAAAGCAATGAATAATCCTTATCGTATGCCTGAATCAGTTTTTTCAAAAACATATAAAACAATACTTTTAACTGATAACAATACACTTAACCTTAACTCTAAAGCGAATAAATACATTACAAGTTTAAAAGAAATTGCTTTGGCAAACAGCTGGAAAAAGGGAAGTCTCTTAATTGATCTAACTGGAATGACACCTGGCGCTGCATTAATTTTAGGTGCAAATCCTCCTGGTTCTCCCTGGTTATTTGGTGGCTATAAAGGAAGCATTAAATTTGCAGAATTCTCTTTGAAACACTATACAGGCAAAAATTTAGAAAATGCATGGATTCTTACTAGTCATAATGGTCTCAGCAAAATTAATCCAAAGATGCTAAATAATTTAGAACTTGATTTTCCAAGTCAGTACACAAAAATTGGTAGTCTAGTATTTGATTACAATCGAAAAGAAACACATCACTTATGGAAACCAAATTAATAGACTTTCATTCAGCTTTTTAATTTAGCTCCTTGAAAAAACGTTCTAATCGCATCACAAACTTGATACACTTGAATTTCAGTCATTTCTACCCAAAGCGGCAGCCTCAATATTACTTCTGATGTTCTTTCTGTTACTTCAAGAGAACCAGATATTTTAGTATAATTTTTACCTGCGGGTGATGAATGAAGAGGAATATAGTGAAAGACACAGTGAATTCCCTGCCCATCTAAAAAAGCTATCAGTGCCGTTCGCAACTTATTATTTGGTAAAAGAATATAATACATGTGTGCATTATGAATACATCCCTCTGGAACAACTGGTCTAATAATATATCCCATTTCTTCTAGCACTTTAAGCTGTTGATGATAGATATCCCATACTCGTAATCTATTATTAGTAATAGCAGTTGATTCTTCCATCTGAGCCCATAAAAAAGCGGCATTGAGCTCCCCAGTAAGGTAAGAAGATCCTATATCACACCACGTATATTTATCTATTTCACCACGAAAAAATTGGCTTCTATTCGTTCCCTTCTCTCGAATAATTTCTGATCGATTAATAAATTTATCTTCATTTACGAGCAATGCTCCACCTTCACCACAAATAATATTTTTTGTTTCATGAAAAGATAAAGCACCAATATGACCTATAGTCCCCAAAGCTTTACCTCTATAACTTGACATAATACCCTGTGCTGCATCTTCAATTACCAATAAATCATGTTTCTCAGCTATAGACATTATTGTATCCATTTCACATGATACCCCAGCATAATGAACTGGCACTATAGCTTTTGTTTTGTTAGTTATCGCTTGTTCAATTTTTGATTCATCAATATTCATAGTATCAGAGCGAATATCTACAAATACAGGAATCCCTCCTCTCAAGACAAATGCATTTGCTGTAGAAACAAAAGTATAAGAAGGCATTATAATTTCATCACCTGGTTGGATATTAGCCACAAGTGCAGATACTTCAAGTGCTGCAGTACAAGAATGCATTAAGAGTGCTTTAAAAGTTAAAGTTTTTTCTTCAAGCCAATGATGACATTTTTTTGTAAAAGGCCCATCACCAGCAAGCATCATGTTGTGATGAGCTTGTGAAATATAAAATAATTCCTTACCTGTCATATAAGGCTTATTAAATGGAATTTTTATTGACATATTAGGATTACATGATCATATGGAATACGGAGCATATTATTTCGATGAATTAATTCAACTTTTTCAAAAACTTTTAGAGCAAGTTCATAGTACTCTTCAATTTTTCTAACATTTTGACCTCTATCTCTATCAATCAAAAATTTAGATATAAAAGATTGATCAGAAATATAGCATGGATCAAAGGTAATAAATAAACCATCTTCACTTAAAGCTGATTTAATGGTATTAAAAAGATAAATCACTTCTATATCATCAAGGTGATGCAACAGTCCAGTTGCAATCGCACGCTCAAATAACCCAAGCTCAGTTAAAAGTTTATCCGTCAGTAATTCAGTATAAAATTTTGCATTATGTTCTTCATAATTTACTTCCGCATGTTGAATATACTGTGCAGATGTGTCAAAGCCGACATATTGTATATCCTTGGGTAAATGCTTAAGTAATTCTGCTGTTCCACACCCTACATCTAACCATCGTTGCTGTGTTTCTAATTGGCAATATGTGGAAACAAATTTTCTTCTTGCATCCTCGGCACCTATAATATTCTGAAACAAATTATAAAATAACGGGTAAGATAATATGCTCTTAATTCCCGATGTTATTTGAGCCATTAATTCCCCTTATCATTTTTTAATGCCATAGAAAAAACCATCGGTGTTGAAAGCATCGGAGGTAAATATTTAATTAATATCAACAATTTTAACTTTTTTATAAAAGAATAAATTCTATAAATTCCACCTCCTGAATGTCTCTTATAAAAAATATCATCTTGATCCATTCTTAATAAACTATTATATAAAACTTCTTTTTTAAAAATCACATGCAAATTATTCTTATTTGATATTCTTTTCACATCAAAATATGTAATGAAGTTTAGTGAATCCCACACATCAAAATTTGGTTTAAGCTCAATTTTAAAAAAAGTCTTTGAAATATCAGAAAAATGCTTAATTACCGGAATACCAAAATGCGGTTCATAAGGAATTAAATAGTTAGGACAAGAATGAAGCATTATCGCATTTTTTGATAAAATCTTTTTCATTGAAGAAAAAGATTCATCTAAGTTAGGAATATGTTCAATAACATTATTACTAAAAACAATATCAAATTGCCCATTTTCACTTATATTCAGTCCTTCGACTGGAATGTTTAATACTTCTAATCCAATATTTGAATAATATTGTAGAATTTCATCCTTTATTTTCTCAAAAACCCCAAAACCACCCAAAGCCGGTTCTAAAGCAACAATGTTATAACCTTCTTTTTTCAAAAAAAGACTAAAGAAGCACAATCCAGCTCCCACTTCTAGAAGTCTTTTATCAGTGGACAAATGACTTTCTACTAAATTAAGAGTCACTTTAGTTTCATTGGAGAATGTTTCTATTAATTGCTCTACATTTTTTCGTTCTATAGAATATTTTTCAGAAATACACTTACAAATTTCATCCATAGGAAAATCGTTTATAAATAGATCTAATTTTTTTCTTAAACTATTCACGCTCTAAATCCAATTAAAATAACCCCACATATAATAAAAAATACTCCACTAATTTTTTGTATATTAATAGATTCTCCAAGTAATATAATTGCAAAAAATACAGTCAATATTGTTAAGCCCGCAGTAATAAATGGGTATACATAGCTAACTTCAAACTTTGTCATTGCTGCCATCCAAAAAAAGGAAGCTATAAATGCAGAAAAAAAACCACTTAAAATAAAAGGATCATATAATAATTTAAATAAAAAAATAAATTTTTCGCTGAGTCCCTCAGGCATTACACCATAATTAACAATTCTCCATTTCAATATAAGTTGCCCATATACTGTAAAACATATCGTACCTATAATATAAAAATAACCCAATTATTTAATCTCCAAATTAGAAAAAATTTTGACTATAGCCATTTTCTTAGTTTAATATTAGGTATTCTTCATTTTAATAAACAATATTTCTTACCTTAAATCAAATCTACATGCCACTTTTGGTGAAACCGATATATTTCTATATTTTGGTGACATAAATTGATTATGAATAGAAAGTAGAGACAACAAAAAAATAAATGTTTGATTTTCACGTTGTGAAATTGTTTTAGTACTTGATTTCATTAGTTTTGATATAAACTTACTAACAAATGCAGTATCTAAAAACCCCATATCTGCAATATTATTTGAATCATTTAACAAATCTCGCCATTCGGCATCTTGTACACTAAGAAAGGCACTTGCATCAGGAGCTCTGTACGGTTGTTTATTTTTTTTTATTATATTTTTTGGTAAACGATCAGAAAATACTTTCTTTAGAATGTGTTTTTCATCATAGCCATCAGCTATTTTTAAATTCAGGTGTAGTCGATTAGCACATTCAATAACATTGTGATCCATAAATGGTAATCTGGCTTCCACTCCATGAGAAAAAGACATCCTATCACCTTGAGTGGATAATAAATATCCATGTAATAGTGTATTAAATTCTAACCATTGTGCTTTTGCCATTGACTTCCCATTGCTAGAATTAATTCTAGCATCCATGTACTTTATTAAATGAGAATTAGCATCCCAATTATTATTAAGTAGCCGTTGACTAAATTTGCTGTTATGAAATCGAAGGCGATGCGAAAATAAGGGGTCATTTTGGTTGCTCGAAAAATTATCAAATAAAGCTGAAAAAATCTTTATGTTATCTTGGAAATGTTCTAAGTATGGATAAAGCTTTTTTAATGCAGCATGTTTACTGACTACTGAATCATAATTGTTCCATTGTTTTCGAATAAGCAACTCTTTAAAAATATTATACCCTAAAAAGCCCTCATCAGCTCCTTCCCCTGTTAACACTACTTTAACACCATTTTGTTTCACTAAAGAAGAAAGTATATACATTGGAACAAATGCTGTTCTAAATACAGGTACTTCACTAAAATAAATAGCTTTTGAAAAGTTATCAACAATATCTTTATCAGAAATGCAAACTGAATGATGCTCACTATCAATGGTATTTGCCATAGCTAATTGTTCATCAGACTCGTCAAACTGCTCACTTTCAAATCTAATGGAAAAAGTTTTAAGTTGTGTATTAAGTTTTTTTGATGCTAATAGAGAAATAATCGAAGAATCCAACCCTCCACTCAGATAAGAACCAACTTCTACATCACTTCGCAAGCGAAGATCAACACTTTTTTCTAATGCAGCTTCGACTTGAAATTGAGCTTCTTTTATATCTGAAACTGAGCTTGTCATTGGTGTTAGTTGATAATATTGCTCTTGAAGAAGCTCTCCTTTAATATTAAACTTTAAATATCCTCCTGGAGGCACTTGTTTAATACCTTTATACGGACTTTCTTCAGGGAGTGGAGTCCAAAAAGAAAAAATATTAGCCAAACTATTCTCATCAAAGGAAAGCTCAAAATCATTGATAGGTAAAAAGCATTTTACTTCAGACGCAAAGATTAATCCTTTTTTATGATGCGAATAGTATAAAGGTCGTTTACCAAACCTGTCTCTAACTAATACTATATTTTTTTCTAGAGAATCATAGATTACAATAGCATAACCACCATTAAAACGCTCAAAGGCTTTAAGCCCCCAATAAATATACGCTTTTAAAACAACTTCTGTATCTGAAGATGTTTCAAAACGAACACCGTATTTGATTAATTCTTCTCGTAATTCGATAAAATTGTATAATTCTCCATTATAACAAATCCAATAGCGATTACTTTGGTCACGCATAGGCTGTTGACCATGATTGATATCAATAACTGATAACCTAGCAGTGGCCATTGCCATTATTTCATCAATAGCATATGCCAACTCATCTGGGCCACGATGTTCGATCATTGAAACCATTTTAGAAATTTTTATATGATGGTTTTCAGCATCTGAAAAAGTATTAAAAAAACCTGTGATACCACACATATTGCTATACAAACATGGGTTTAAAAACCACATCCCTATTAATAAAAAAACCAAATCTGGACAACATAGAACCAGCACCAAACTCATAAAATCGTTCTACGCCATTCCCTATTAGATAATGTATGCAACGCTCCCAATTTACTGCTCTACAAATATGTTTAGATAAATACTCTCTAATCAATTGATGATCATCCGGTAAAAACTCACCTGTAACATTATCAATTACAGGTGAATTAAGAGTAGAAAAATTTTGACCTGATAAAAAAGTGTCGAATTTCATAGCGGCTTCGTTTAAAAGTGGGCTATGCCAGCCGCCAGCAGTGGGAATTTCAACAACTTTCACTGCACCTTTATTTTCAAAGTGAGCTATTACAGCTTCTTTATCCGTTTTAATTAATGCGAGTGTATAATTACCAATAGAGTTCAAATTGCTCAAATAAACTGTTTTACCTTGTTTAACTAAAGACTTTATCTCAATTTTAACGTTTTCTTCTTCCATTCCTATTACTGAAATCATGCAACTATCAAACCTTGCAATAGCTTCATCCATTATTTTAGCCCTCTCAGTAACAATATTTGCAAGCTGTGATTTGGTAATAAAACCTGATGCATATAGTGCAGTCCACTGACCAACAGAGTAACCTGCAAAAAAATCTATTTTAAACTCAAATTTATTATTTTCCAATGCAATGATACTGGCAGCAACCGTTAACATAGAGCTTACTAAATTTTTTCTAATCCATTCAGTTGACTTTGTTTCGATATCAGCAAAGCTGTTTACACCTAACGGAAGAAGAAAATCTTCAACAGAATAAAAATTAGACTCATCCACACCTGCAAACATATTTAGGTTATGAGCACCCTGTCCGGGAAATAAAATACATGTTTTATTCATTATTTATCAAAATTCCAATTTTTTTCATTTGCCAGTCAAGTTTATCAAATTGTGGGATAGTTTTTATTTTATCTAAAGCCTTTTGACGATCCATTATCCCATAACGCACTTGTTCTGCAATTTCAGCTTCATAAGGATGAAATTGATACTCTTTATAATGAAGTGCAATACCTAAATCATTTAGCTTACAATTGCTTGAGTTCATACCTGTATCAGTCGTCTTAACCCAACCCAACTTCTTGATACTATCAATTATTTGCTCTTCTGAAATTGCTAATGTAAGCATAGGATTAATCACTATTAGTGGCTTATCTGGGTTATATTTTTTTAATTCATCATTTCTCAAATAAAAAAATTTATCAGCTTTTTTACCATACAAATTTTGATATGTATCTTTAAGATGTTTCTTCATCCCTTCTCGTTCAAGCAAATCTATATTCAAAACAGCAGCACCAGAAGGTATTTGTCCACCAATATAGCCTCCCGCAATAATTCTACAATTATGCTGTAAAGCCAGTTTTACCATCACATTGTTAATTAAATTAATACATGAATTGCAAATCGCACTAGCTCGTTTTAATGCCGAGCGATTGATCAATTTTTTTCCATCTTTTGAAACAGATTGGCGATACATATTCATCATAAAATCAGGTGCTGGTGTAAACAACATAAAGTCGACACCTAAAGAACCTGTTATTGCTCGACAATTATCTAACGCTTTGTCACTTAAAAAACCATTATCAACTGTAACTGCCAGGCAGTTTAAATCATGCTTTTCAACCAACATTTTCAGTGTAAAAGAAGAGTCTTTACCTCCACTAAATGCCACAATTGCATCATATTCGCTGATATTTCTGTTAGTATCAATCGCTATTGACATTTTGGCTTTTAATTCATCACGGGTTGTATTCATTTCATCTAAAGACAGTGAGTCACGACAATAATTACACACCCCATGTTTATCTATTTTAATCCCAGGAAAACTCTCCGATAATACACATTTTGAGCAACGTAAAACCTCACACATCTGAAATACCTTTACTCTTCAAACTTTCGATAACAGCCTCCACACTACCAAATTTATTCCCTGTTAATTCATCCGCCTGAAACTTAACATCAAAAGTAGACTCCAGGAACGTTATAAGTTCTATGAAGCCAAATGAATCCATATACCCTTCAGTGAATAAATTTGTTTTCTCTGTAACTTCATCATTAAATTCAAATAAAAAGTTACTCTCCATAAATTCTTTTATCTTCTCTTTCATCAATTCACCTTAATTTAACTTGCTACACCATAGATGATAAAAATATTGATCACTTTTATTGCTTTCTAACCCCAGTCCTTGAAAAAAACGCAATGATGAGACATTATCACTATAAATTCTCGTTTGTACTGTTTCAAATAAAGTAGATTCATTTTGTACCCTGTTCATACCTTCAAAGATCATATCTAAAGCTGCAAACCCACCTCGAATATCTTTATCAACCATTATTTCATAATAGTCATAAATCGAATCGTTTAACCTTGCTAGGTGCAGTCCAAGCAATTTACCAGAATCATTTGTTATTTTTATCCCAAGAGAAGGGTTTTGTTCTAAAACAAGCCTCATCAGCTCCATTTTATGAGCAACACATTTATCTATCCCCAAATAACTATCCCGTGAAAACCGATTCTCAATACATTGTTTGACAATAGATTCAGAGTCAATTAAATCATTTAAAGTTAATAACTTAACATTAAACCTTGGTTTGTATCCATTAAGCTTATCCCATATATTTTTTTTTGTTCCACGTAAAGTAGTTAATGATGAAATAGGGTTAAGCCCAAAAAGCAAAGGTAAATTAGAATTCACTACAATTAAATCAAACCCCAATGATTTCCCTGCATCACAAATATCATCAAGAGAAATTTGCATCATGTCATACTGCGACATATTTAGAGATCCAATTGATACCTCAAATAAGCTCGAATCTAATTCATTTTGGATTATGTTTATTTTATTAGCGAGTATCAATCGTCCAATTCCAGGTTCAATGATTCACGAATAATATAGAGGGGTCTAGCTTTAGATTCATTAAATATTCTCCCTAGATAAATACCAATAATACCGAGAATCATGATAATTAAACCTGAAAGAAAATATAATGACACCATAACACTTGTCCAACCTTCAAGAGGTGAAGACCAAAATAACCAATTAATAACTAAATATATCCCATAAAAAAAAGAAGATATAGCTAATATGAATCCTAAATTTATTGATAATTTCAATGGTTTGTTTGAATATGCGATAATAAGTTCAGTAGCAAGAGATAACATATTAAGCATTGAGTAAGATGATTTACCACTATGTCGTTTATTATGTTTCACTTCTACCTTCGTTGACTTAAAGCCCAACCACCTTATTATTAACGGGAATGACCTTGTTTGTTCTCTTAATCTTTGAGCATTCTTAATAACTCTTTTCGAATAAATACCAAAATTGGCAACACTTTCATCACTATCCAAATCAGTAAAGTAATCAAATATTCGCCAAAAAACCTTAGAACCTAAGCGTTTAAAAAACGAATCCTGTCGTTCCTTTCGTTTTGCATAAACAACATCATAGCCTTCTTGGCATTTTTTGTATAATAAAGGTATTTCTTCTGGTTGATCTTGAAGATCACAATCCATTACAACTATCCATTCCCCCCGACAAAAATCCAGTCCTGCAGTTATAGCACTATGCTGACCAAAATTTTTAGATAAATTAATACCTACAATCTTTTTATTAAGTCTTGCAATTTTTTGAATTTCTGACCATGAATTTTTTGGACAGTGATCATTTACTAAAATAATTTCATAACTCTTTCCCATTGTCACAATTGTCTGTTCTAACTTATTACATAAAAGTGTAATTGATTCTGGACATCCATAAACGGGAACTACTATTGAAAAATAAGGCATAATTAATGGCACTAATTCTCTATTTTAAATTTGAACAATTGTATGCAGTTTCAACTCTAAAGTGTAAAGTAGGAATCAATATTCACTCCCTACGAGATTTATTATTCAGTTAAAGATAATTTCAATAAGTTACATGCACTAACTACAAGTTTATAATAATTGAAAACTATCCGCTCTTTATTCGAACTCTTAAAAGCTCCTTTTTCACAATGAAGATATGGTGTACAAATCAAAATAAATACTACAACTTATATTAAACTAAAGTTTTATTCTATCACGCAATTCTTCAAATACTGCTAATACTCCTGCTGATTTAATTATATTCAATCGTCTTTTTGTCATATGAGTTAAAAAATTCTTACTCTGCTTCATTTTTCTGTAAAATCCAATTACTGTTGCTATATTGGGTACTGGATTCCCCTCTCCTAAAACCTTTTTTTCTCAAATATCTTTCAATTATGTCATTTTCCGCCTCTGCATGCTGTATTTTTATAACCTGATTATGCATACTTAATTGCTGTTTTAGAAATGTTAAGAAGTAAAAAAGTATAAATTAAAACAGAAGCCGAATCATCAAAATCAAGCCTAGTCAGTATATCACCTATAACCATATCAATAATAATTTTTTGCAATTATCCATTTTACAAACGTTTTTAACTGTGTGAATTTTAGGGGCAATATAACAATATCAGTTTGTTGAATAAGCATCTGAAGCAACTTTGTAAAATATTATTTATTATCAAATAGTCTATTGCCTCCTTTATTTTTTTCATACCATCTCTGTTTTTTCCAAAATTAACAAAGATCTAAGACTGGGTGTTTGGCATAGTGCTTCTTGCAACGAATGAAATACCTGAACACCAGTGATTAGATTGCATCAGCCATAGAAGACACTATGACTGGCTAAAAAACCTTCATTTTTTGATTTGATAACTTACGTAATTGATAATAGATGAGATAAGTTATTGTAAGGAAAAAAACATGAGAGATGATAAATTAAAGAGCATTACCGACCATAAAATGCAAGCCACTCAGGAATAATAATTTATCCTTGGTAGTTTTCATTGTATTTTTGTGTCAAATTAAGAAAGAATATTATTAATAGAGAAACAATGAACCCTAAAAGAGTACTCATTATAACAATTAATTTACGTTTTGGTTTGACGGGTGATTCAGGAGTAATTGCTTTTTGATCAATAGTTACTACTGAAAACTTATCTTTTCCATTTGCTAAACGTTTTATTTGCTCACTAAGTTGAGAATATTGATATTCCAATTCTATGAGACCATCTATGAAAGGAGTATCATCTTTTCTTTCTTCCAGAATTTTTTTCTCTGCTTCTAATGCCTCATATCCTCGCAAGTATAATGGGCTTACTTCTACCTCTGAATTTGGCAGCACCTCTGTTGCTCCATCAAGCTTTAACAATTTAGCAATTTTTATTGCCTCACTAAGAATATAAGTCCTATTTTCTCGAATTTGTTTTGCGATTCTTTTCTTAATTAATATCTGTTCTTTCAAATTAGTTTGTTTTTGTTGAAGTTTTGAAGTCACCTCTTGTAGCACATCATTTAAAGTACGTTTTTTAACCAACTGAGCATACTTATTCAAGTATTCACTTGATGCAGTTTGATCTGTGAATTCCAAAGTTGAGCTTACAAAGGTCACCTGAGTTTTCTTTTTGGGCAGTCTTAACTTAAGTGAGTTATTAAACTCTTTAAAAGCCCTTTCCATACTCTTGGCTCTGACAATCTTGTCCTCATCAGGTTCACTTTGGTAGTATTTTATCAGTTCGTTTTGATTGAAAAAATGTCTTCTTTGACTTATTGATTGATAATTAGTAAAAAATTTATTATAAACTGATGCTTGTGTATATTGTACCTCTTTATATCCCTGTTCTTCACCATCCTGATTAGCTAAGCCCTGAACATTCAATCCATGGATATCTTTTAATTTTGGTGGCATAAACCTAATTTCTGCTTGCCAGCTCCGTTGCATGAGTAATACCGCTATAATAGAAGCTATTGCAAAAATTGATGTGATTGTGATTATCAAGCTCTTTCTTTTCAGTAAAGCTCGTATTAAATCAAACAGATTGATTTCGTCTTTATCTTGAGTTGGATAGTCGGGGTAGAGTAAAACTTGTTGTGGAGAAATCGCTTCGTTCATATTATCTTTATGATCTAGGGTTATTACCTGAATGTAGTGTTGACAACATTGACAAAATCCATGTGCCAACTGTTGGTTTATAGTGGTGATAGTCTATCCATACCTGATTTGAACCAGTTGAAAGCTCTACTTTATCAAAAGGATGAGCTGTTATTAAATCCAAATAACTTACTCTTTGATTATGAAGAAGTTGCTTTGTTCTACTACGCCATTCCTGGAATATATCTTTCAAACCTGCTATCTGTACCGCATCTAGCTGTCTTTGTGTCATAGGTGTTAAGAAAAATTCGATATCAACATTTTTTTTCTTTGCTATTGCAATTACTTTGGCTAATTTTACATAATTGTCTTCTGGTATTATTAAACCAATATAACTCTTTTCACTGCTTTTAAGGATTTTTGTAACTAATTCCCCATTCCTGTCCGTTGTATTTTTATAACCAGAGTAAGTCCATTTGCCGTCAAGCCATTGTTCTCTATTTTTATAAACAGTTTTTGCATCTTTAAGTGCCATTTTAGAACAAAGTGCGGCAAAAAAGCTATCAAAAATTACGCTTAACGCTCCTGTATTTTGAATAAAACCTGGTTTAGTCAGTGCATCTCCTCTAAAAGTATGAAAATCTAACCCTATAATGATTTTTTTTGTAGCAGTCCATCTAACAATATGTTTTACAAAGGCTTCAAGCTCTGTAATCTTCAGACTTGAAATCCCCATATTGTAAAATATATTTGAGGATGATTGATTCAATATTTCTGAATCAAACCCTCGATACACTCTTGAACTTCCTAATATCACTATATCAGGTTGCTGAATAACAACTTGGAGCAACTTGGTAAAACGTTGTTTAGTATCCAGAAGTGTATTGCCTCCTTTAGCTTCATCATACCAATCAGGGATTTCATGCCAAAGCCAGTATGGATCGGCCTGATATGTCTTAAAAGCTACTATTAATAAATAGCCACAAAAGACAGTTATCAGAAGTTTGCAATAAGTTGACCAAATTGAGGCATTCATAAGTTGTTAAAAATTAAAATAAAGAAACTCACTGACATCATTCATATAGGTGACAGCAACTGCTCCCATAATACCAATTATAATTGCATATACATGAGCAAAAAGTTGGATTAGAGGACTTGTCTTACCCATATTGACCCAACTTTTTGTATTGGGTATATACCAGACAATGATTAATAAAACTATTATCAGAGTTAGACCTTTGTGGTGACCAAAACTGCCAATTTTTTCTCCTGAAAATTGTATAATCCCAAATAAATCTGGTATTTTTGAGCTTAGTTTTTCAGGTAAGACTAGACCATTTGACCCAGACATACCATATAGTATTTTGAGTGCACCATCAAATGTTTCGGCACGAAAAAAAACCCAGGCAATAACAATGGCTAAAAAAGTAAGTAATCTAGAGATTACCTTGCTGAAAAGGGAAATTATATAATTATCTGCCTTTATTAAAGTAAGATGGCTTAGTATTGTGTTCCTCTTTAGATAATGCCATACATGGTTAGTGATAAGATAAAATCCGTGTAGTCCCCCCCAGATAATGAATGTCCAACCTGCACCATGCCACAAACCACCTAGTAACATAGTGAGCATCAGATTTACATAACGTCTTGTCCTTCCTTTGCGATTCCCCCCAAGTGGGAAATACAAGTAATCTCTCAGAAAACGGGAAAGAGTCATATGCCAGCATCGCCAGAAATCAATAATATTGTTTGCTTTGTAAGGCGAATTGAAATTTTCAGGCAATTTTATACCAAACATTCTTGCTAGCCCAATAGCCATATCAGAATAACCGGAAAAATCAAAATAGAGTTGTAATGTATAGGCAAGTGCCCCTCCCCATGCCTCAAAAAAAGTCAACGATACACCACCATCAGCGGCGGTAAATACAGGGGTAGCATAAATAGCAATACCATCAGCGATAACAACTTTCTTAAATAGTCCGATAATAAAAACACTGATGCCAATACCTAAATTTTCACTTTTTACTGAGTTATCTTTTTTTAAAAATTGTGGCAACATCTCCCTGTGGTGGACAATAGGGCCTGCAATGAGTTGTGGAAAAAACAGTACAAACAAAGAATACTGGAGAAAATCATGCTCATCAACTTCTTTGCGATAAACATCAACCAGATATGCAATTTGCTGGAAGGTAAAAAATGAAATAGCCAGAGGCAGGAGAATTTGTTCAAAATAATAGTATGTTCCAGAAATAAGGTTAACAGTATCAACAAAGAAATTAGCGTATTTGAAATAACCAAGCAACCCCAGATTAACTGAAATACCAAAGATGAGTAATATTCTGCTAGAGTATTGGTGCAGAAGATTACCCCAAAAATAGTTAAATAGGATAGAAGATACAATTAATATCACATAGACTGGATTCCACCACCCATAGAAAAATAACGAGGCAAGAACAAGCCAAATTAGCTTTACTCTTTGATTAGAAAACTTTTCTAACCAACTATATAGCAGATATGTTATTGGTAGAAAAAAAAATATAAAACTGTAGGAGTTAAAGAGCATTTAATTGCAACAAAACACATGGAAAAGCTTAGAAAAAAGAGAATTAGTTGTAAAGAGCACTGATTATCATTTCTTGTTCTGTTTTGTCAACGTACGGGTTCATGGGCAAACTCATTACTTCTTCAGCTGCTTTTTCTGAAATTGGCAATTCAGTTTGTTGCTTTAGATATTGAAAACACTCTTGCTTTTGTAGGGGTAAAGGGTAATGAACAGCAGTGGGAATTCCCAGATTCCTTAGATTTTCCTGGATTATGTCACGACTTTTTGTTCTTATTGTGTATTGTGCCCAGACTGAAGTTCGATCTTGTTTTAATGTTAAAAGTTGAATATCGACTGTTGAAAGAACAGCCTGGAGCTTTGAATTGTATGAGCTTGCAACATCATGACGTAGTTTTATTTCTTTTTTGTAGAGGGGAAGTTTTGCTAGAAGAACTGCGGCCTGAATTGTGTCCAGACGCCCCCCAATACCAATGTATTTATGATGGTAGCGTTTATTTTGGCCATGAATACGCATCATTTTTATTTTTTCTGCATACTCATCATTGTTAGTGAAGACAGCTCCTCCATCACCATAACAACCTAAAGGCTTGGCAGGGAAAAAGCTTGTGGTAAATATGTCACAGTGGTGGACTTCCATTTGCTTTTTATAGGTGGCTCCAAAAGATTGAGCGCCATCTATAATAACTTTTAGCTCATGTTTTTTGGCAATTTCATTAATTTCATCCATATCTGCAGGCTGTCCATAGAGGCTAACAGGCATAATGGCTTTAGTTTTTTCTGTAATAGCATTATTTATCTTTGAAGCATCGAGATTCAATGTGTCTTCTTCAATGTCAACAAATACTGGGATAGCCTTCATCAGTGCAATCGTTTCAGCAGTTGCTATAAAAGTGAAGGGAGTGGTAATAATTTCATCTCCGGGTTGAATATCTAGAGCCATCATAGCAAGTAATAATGCATCAGTGCCACTGGAGCAAGTTATTACATGTTTTGCCTTAGTAAAGCTCTGAAGTTCACATTCAAGTTGTTTAATTTTATCGCCCATTATGAATGAAGTGGTATTTAGGACATCATCCATTTGCTGTTCTATCTGAGGTTGAATATCGTAGTATTGTTTTTTAAGATTGGCAAAATCAATTTTTTTTAGCTCGTTTTTTATTTCTCTCAAAAATTCTTCTGTAGTTATTGCAATACCCGGATATTTTTTTAACATGTACTCGTCACGGGTTATCACCTGAGCATTGACAGCTTTTGCAGAAGCAATAATTTGAGATTTTTCTATGTTGTCATAGTCTATATTTAGGTATGCTGGTGTTTTCGCTATTTTAAAATTTTGTGCTAAATGTTTAACTATTTGAGTGGATAATATTTTTCTTTTGGATTTATTATATCCATACTCTTTTCTTAGTTCATCAGCTTTGAGAAATGAGATATTATCAAGACTTGATGATGAAATAAAAGCATAAGGCTTGCCTTTTAGCATATCAAAAACAACTTCAGAATCAGGAAATTGCTCTTTCCGTGATTGACTAAAACAATCCAGAATAATACTCACATCCATTAATATGTTATTCATTTAGTATTTATTCCAATTTGCATGTGCTTGCTCTAGGCGATCATCATCATTAACAAGGGGATCTTCATGTGTTATTACCAGTTCTTTCCAGTTTTCACGCAAATATTCTGCAGAATAATCATTAACATTTTTTTTTGAAAGTAAACAAGTTCCAGTTTCGTTATCCTGTTCTTTTTTTATGATAAGCCCGTCTTTTTTGAAGTGCTCTAAAAGCCAGATTATTTTTTCTGCGACAGATTCATTTTCTATATCAAGTATTAGTTGCATTTTTCGTCTCAACTTTGTGAAAAAAGAGTTTTGCTATGGAAAGCATGAAAAAACAAAAGTTCCTAATTTAAAAATCATTAATTATTTTCCGTAACTTCTGCGCCTTCTTCCATGACTAAATTTTTGTTAGTTTAGAAACTAATTATACTATGAAGTCTATTTTCCAACGAAGATAGTGTTCAATTAGTCTTTTTGTTTGAAGGTAAATTTTTTGGTGGCCTTTATAAATTGTTATCTAGTGCCATCAAATCTTGTGAAACGGTTTATTATATCATTTTTTAGTAACTGGTCTACAGAATAGGGGAGGATATAGTTTACCCAAAAAATGATATCTTGAAGTGAATATTTATCTTTGGTCGGTTGCAATAAGGTATACAGAATATATTTTGAATAATTGCATCTAAAACCTATGTTACATAAACTAGATATTTATCAGGGTATTTTTACCTCTAAATTTTTGTACTTCTAAATTATCTTTTTTTAGTTAATTAATTTTTAAACTTTGATTTTCCAGAATATAAATTTTTCCTGTATGTGGGCATTTTGTCTGGGCTTTTCCAGTCAGAGGAAGAGCTAGTTGCTCACCATGTTGACTCATCCAGCCGATTTGTTTCGCAGGAATGCCAACCATCAGAGCGTAGTCAGGAACATTTTTGTTAAC
>JAPHSW010000121.1 GCA_026196615.1 Gammaproteobacteria bacterium
CGTGGCCGTGGTCGTGGTAAAGGTAACACTCGTGGTTCAGCTTATGGAAATGGCTACAGCAACTACAATGGTTACAACAACATGGACAGCCGTTTCGACGGATACAACAACTACATGAGCGACAATGGTTATGGTCGTCCATATGGTTATGGTGCTCCAGCTCCTATGATGCAAGCTCCTGTTGCTCCTCAAGCTGCTCCTGCTGTAAACCCAGAAGCTAAGGCTCAGTATGAAGCACACCAGGCTCGTATGGCTGAAATGCAAAAGCAACAGCAAGCTCAAATGGAAGCTGCTCGTAAAGCATACGAAGAAAGAATGAAACAATGGTCAGCTCAAGCACCTGCTGCTCCAGCGGCACCTGCTGCTAAATAATACTTCCCCATTTCTATCGTCATAATTAACTGACGATAGAAGCTAGTAGGTATTAAATAAAAAAGCCGGAATAGTTATTTATTCCGGCTTTTTTGTCTTTTTCTGAATATATTCTATGCCACTACCACTCTATTACGTCCAGATGCTTTAGCCAAATATAAAGCTTCATCAGCTCTTTTTATCATCTCCTCAATAGAATCACTTTCCTGATTTAACTCAATAACCCCCATACTTACAGTAACCAGTAAACCTTCGGGTTTAAGTTGTTCAATAAGTTTCCGTAACTCTTCAGATTTTTTCTGCGCATCATGACGAGCAGAATGATCGAATAAAATAATAAATTCCTCACCACCAAATCTAACAACACAATCTTCTTCACGAGAATATTTTTCAAGCAGTGCTGCAACCGATTGCAAAACAACATCACCCGTGGGATGTCCATGCTGATCATTAATAAATTTAAAATGATCAATATCCAGCATTGCAATACTCATGGGGATATCATGCCTAATGGAGCGGGCTATTTTCTTATGAGCACTATGAAAAAGATAGTGGCGGTTGTAAAGCCCCGTCAATTGATCATGTGTTGCCATAGACAATAATTGATCTCGTTGTTGTTTTAAAGTGATATGTGTATTCACTCTTGCTGCAACAATTGAAGGACGAATAGGTTTTGTAATGTAATCCACAGCACCCAATTGCAAACCTTTTTCTTCATCAGCCTCTTGATCATTGGCAGTCACAAAAATAACAGGAATATCCTTAGTCAAAGAATTCTTTTTTAATTCTCTACAAACCTCATAGCCATTCATACCGGGCATTTCTATATCTAATAAAATTAAATCTGGCTCAGATTGACTGGCCACAAGCTCCAGACAACGAAATCCATCAGATGCAACTTTAATTTGATATTTGTCCTTTAGACAGCTAGCTAATATTTGAATATTGGCTGGTACATCATCGACAATTAAAAGAACTGGCTTATTAACCATTTTATGCCTCATCTGCTAACGCAGATTCAATTATTATATTATCTCATTAATTGATAATATTCATAGAGTTAGCTAATAAGATTAATCTTAGTAGAAAATTAAATTTATTCTACTCCAAAAATAGAAATTCAAAGCCAATCAACGAAGTCTGCACTCATCCTGTTTCAATTAACACCCGACTTTGCCCTCCTCCAATCTTATCAACCAATACACGAACTCCTATACGCTCTACAAGAATAGGAACATGTGAGATAATTCCAACTTTACGACCTAATCCCTGCAATGTATCCAAACTAGCAATGGCAATATCAAGTGTTTCCTGATCCAAAGTGCCAAAACCTTCATCAATAAATAGTGATTCAACCTGAGTTTTTGATGATGATAAAGAAGCAAGTCCTAAGGCTAAAGCAAGAGAAACCAGAAAACTCTCACCCCCAGAAAGACTTTGCACACTACGCACTTCATCTGCCATATCACGATCAATTATCTGTAAATCCAGATCTGTGCCTGGCACCCGTTGCAATTGATAACGGCGAGCAAAGTCATTCAAATGTTCATTTGCGTGAATAAGCAGTGATTCTAATGTCAAGCTTTGAGCAAATATTCTAAATTTCTGACCACTTGCTGAGCCGATAAGCTGATTCAGTGCGCTCCAATCACTCCATATTTCTTTCTGAGTATTTAATTCAACTAAGGCTTCAGCAATTCGCTCTCTTTTTTCATCATCTTGCTTTAGTATCAACTGCTTTTCCTGAAGCCTATTTTGTGTATTTTTTTGCAAATTAATTTGTTCTGTTATCTGTACTGATAAGTCATCTTTTGAGCTCTTACTTAAAAATTCTGGAAAACTCTCAAATTGTTTCTCATGCTGTTCTATTTTAGAATTGCGTTCCAGCAGTAATGTTTCAGTTTTTATCAGTTCATTATTTAAAAGATTAAAATCATCTTGATGTTGTTTTATCCATTGTTGATCATATTGTAAAAAAATCTTAAGTTCTAAAAGGCTAAGAGAATGGGAATTCAACTCTGTATCTATTTCATTTTCTTGAATACACTTTTGTTGTTTATTTTGTTTAATCTGATCTTTCAAGTTAAGATGTTGTTCAGTTAATTTAATTTTTTCTTGTTGCAATTTTTCGAGTTGATTTTTCCCCTCAACATACTGAGCTGATAAATGACTAATTGTCTGAGAAAATGATAACTCCACATCTTCAGCACTTAATATTAAATGACTGTCATGATTATCCTGAATAGGAATTTTAAGATTTTTATTAGAAAAAATTTGTCTCCGTTGACTTTGAATTTCACCCTGGTGGAACTGTCTTTTTTTCAGTTCGTTTTGTTCTTTATCCAACTGTTGTTTTAAATTATTGAGCGTATTTAACAATAACTTTTGCTCTGAAATAATCGCCTCAAAATCTTTTTCTTTATTTAAAAGCTGATCTTTTTTTATTTGATATTGATTAATTTTTTTCTGTAAAAAAATTCCCTTTTTTTCTTGCTCTTTGCATGATTCATATTGTGAGTTAAGTTTAGTAATTTCAGTCACAATGACTGAGTTATCTTGATTATTATGAATATAGTCAGACAATGCCTGTAACATTTCTCCATCTATAAAAATGTCGATAATTTCATGATTCCACCGGGACTCCATTTGTTCTAATTCTGATTGTATCAGTGTAATTTGCTCACTTTTTTTCAACTTTTCAGAAGTTTCAAATTCAAATTTTTGTTGCAGTTTATTAATACAAATTATTTTTTTTTGTACTGATTGTTCTAGCTCAGTCACTCTTTTAGACTGTTGATGATAGTGTTGATTAAGAGCAAGCTCTTGACCCGCCCAAGGATGTTCAAGAGAACCACAAACAGGACATTCTTGATTATTTTTTAATAGGCCACGAAAAGATTGAGCACCTTTTGTTACAGACTCCTGCATAATTAATTGTGCTCGACGTGCTTCTTCAAGTATCGTCAATGCAATTTCTTGTTTGGAATGATTAATATCCAGATCATTTTTTAATTCATTTAAATAAAAATTACGCTCGCTCTGTTGAACATTATATTGTTCTAAGTTAAATTTTTTTTCACTATAAGACTGAAATATTTGCTTAAGGCCTTGTAAGGCTAGACGTTTTTTTTCAAGGAACTCTTTTTCCTGCCCCAGAGATTCAAGTGAAATTTTATGTCTTTTCTCATACAATTCAAATAATAAATTTTGAATCTCTACCAGTTCTTGTTCAATCTTTTTTTGTTCATTAAGAATTGAATCCAGATCAACAATTTTTTGTTTATTTTCTTTAATAACAGAACTAAGGTCTTTTGTAACATTTTCCTGGACAATACATTCATGAGTAATAAGTTCTATTTTAGTATCAAGTTCTCGTGCTTTTAAAAGATCTGGTTTTATATTTTCAAACTCTTGCTCTAAATGACAAAGTTCATTCTTATTATTTTCTACTCTAATTATCAACTCTTTTTCATTTGTTTTTACAGTTTCAAATTCATTGATTACTCGACATAATTGTTCTTCTTGCTCAAATATTTTTTTATTCAAACTATCCAGGCTTTGTATTAAAGGACGAATATACTGTATTGAGGCTATTGTTTTTAACTCTTCTTTTAAGGGGGCTTTTTCTTTTTTTTCATCATTTAATATCGACAAAGAATGAACAACAGATTTTTTTTCTTTTTCTAGTTGATCTTTTATTTCATGCCATTTAATGATTGAAGAAATATCTTCAATCTTTTTATTTAAAACATCTGATTCATCACTTAATTCATTTATTTCAATCTTTAAGTCTTGTCTCTTCTGATTTTCAAGAGGCACATCATTTTTCACTCTATCTTCTATACGATGTAATAGTTGTTCTTGTTCTTGAAATGTCTGGTATGTAGAAACAGATAATTTTGAGTAGATTTCTGTTCCTGTAATACGCTCCAGCAGAGACGAGCGTTCATTCGTTTTTGCTTTCAAGAAAGCAGCAAAGTCACCTTGAGCTAATAAAACAGAGCGTCGAAACTGTTCGAAAGTCAGACCAATTCGTTCACTAATAAGTTCTAAAGTATCACTTTTGTTTTGTCCTAATACTTCATTGTTGTCCAATTTTTTTAAAATAACCGATTGCTTTTGAAGTCTTCCTGAGACTTTATTTCTAGCACGCTTTATTTCCCAATGAGCCTGGTATTTACGTTTATCAATACCAATAAAATCAACTTCAGCATAGGCGCTTGCTGTGCCTCGACTGACAATTGATCCCACATCATTACTTGCAATGCGTAATTTTTCATCTTCATCACTACGACCAATTTTTACACTGGAACTATCCATAAAGCGTGGTATCCGATCAAAAAGAGCCAGGCACATGGTATCCAGCAAGGTACTTTTTCCTGCACCTGTATGACCAGTAATAGCAAATAATCCTGCTTGTTCCAGTGGTGCTTTGTCCAGTGCCACTTCAAAATGACCTCTAAGGCTTGCCAGGTTTTTACCTCGAATTGCCAGGATACGCATTATTGACTTTCCTCGACTGATTCAAGTAACTGTTGAAATAGAGTCATCATTTTGTCAGGTAGTTTTTGTTCAAAATTGCGTTGATAACACTTTTTGAAAACCTCTTCTGGGTGAAGTTCCTCCAAGCGTGTTTGTGGTATATTATCTGCCAGAGCCTCATTCTTACCAGGATAATGAATACTAACTTTTAGTAAACGAACGTTAAGACCTTCCAATATTGTTTCGATTTGCTGACGTAAATCTGGTTCTGGCTTATCCAATTGAACTTTGATCTCTAAAAGAGGTGAGCTTAGTTTATTCTTTTCATTTTGATCAGACTCAAAATCATAACTTTTAATCTTTTCTTCAAGTTCATTGAGCTTTATATATCCTCGCTCTGGAATACTTTGAATTGCAATAGCTCTAGGAATTATTATTTCTTCTACATCCACATGATTCCCTGTTTTTATAAGTTCATCACCCGTCAAACAAGAATCAGTATTCAGTATTATTTGACTCACTTGATGTTTATAATTTCTTTCCGTGAAAGAAAGTGGAATTGGGGAACCACTATATCGAATAATTGTTTCTTTATGAGAATGATTGACCTTTTGTGCTTTATGAAGGTGTCCTAAGGCAACATAATTAATACTTTTATCAAAGATGTTTGACGGTAAAGCATGCTGATTTCCTCCTAAAATTCTCCGTTCACTAAGCTCTGATATTTCAGTGCCAACCATATAACAATGTCCAGTTAATATTTGTCCAATTGAATTGCTCAGTTGATATTTCATTTTATATTCTTGCATTTGATCAAGTAATAGTTTGTATAGTTCTGCAACTCCCTGAATAAGCGGATCATTTAAATCACCACACTCTTCACTTGTCATTTGAGGTAGGTCTGCATTGCGAATAAATGGCATCACACCACAGATAGCCTGGATTTCCCCCTGTTTATCTGTTATCGGAACAATCATACGTTGCCAGTCAATAGTCCGATTATCTAACCATGTCAATCCACCAACAACATGAATTCCTAAACTTTGAAATAATTGTGAAGGCGCATCAAGCCTTGCAGCTGAATCATGATTACCACCAATGATGATAATATCGAGTGTTTGAGAACAATTTCTTGCTTTAACTAAAAAATCATAAAAAATTGACTGGGCACTGGCTGGAGGATTTGCTGAATCAAAAATATCACCTGCAATGATTAAAGCATCAGCATTCCTTTCTTCAATTTGCTCTAATAACCAATTCAAAAAAATTTCATGTTCATATTTTCTTGAGACACCATGTAGTCGATGTCCCAGATGCCAATCTGCAGTGTGTAGAATCTTTAACATGTTATGACTCATATCTAAAAACAAGCTCGGATGGATTTGCTCTTCTATTTTTAAAGGAAATTCAAACAAAATGACATCAATCAATTTATTTGGCCATAGGCTAATAGTAAATAACCTACTGTTTTTCTCTATCTATTAGGAAGTCATCTAGTTTACTGTTAAAATAACTTCGTCGCACTTTTATTTTTCAAGTCCATAATTCAATTACCACGAATATATAAAAGTATTTATTTAGATACGTTATAAGTATTTTATCGACTAAAGACGTATTATAATAAAAATTGATGCGCATAATAGTGACAACAAACAAATCATTGAGGTTCAAATGTTACGCGATTCTTTAAGCATTTTAGTGGTTGACGATATGAAATTCAGTTGTGAATTTATTCGTCGTGCTTTAAAAAAAGAAGGTTACACATCAATTGATGTCGTTAATAGTGCACCTGAAGCACTTATTCGATTAGAAAAACAGCCCGTTGATGTATTACTCGCAGATTGGCTTATGCCTGAAATGGATGGTCTTGAATTAGCGAAAAGAATTCGTGCCCTTGATGAAGAACACCACCATTACACAGGAATTGTTTTGCTGACAGCTAAAGATGATATTTCATCCATTCGCATTGCATTCGAGGAAGGTGTTGATGATTATATCGTAAAACCGCCCAATCAAATTGAATTGGGAGCCAGGGTATATTCTGCTGGTCGTGTCGCAACTATGCAAAATGACTTATTAATGAGCACACAGACTCTTAATAAACTGTTTGAGATGAAATGTACCGTTGATCGAATCACTGGACTCGGACGCCTTGATAACACCCAAACACGTCTTAATGCCTTATTAAGACAAACTCATTCCAGAGGCGGCTCAACTTGTTGTGCCATCTTAAAAATAACTGATCTTGACAACATTATCAGTTCATATGGCAAAGAAGTTTATGAACAACTCATGGGCAATATAGCAACAAGAATTTGCCGACATGTCCGTCCCATGGATTTGGTTGGTCATACTCAGCAAGACGAATTTTTAATTGCTATGTATAATAACAATTCCGACGACGCTCGATGTCGGAATTTTAAACGAATATTACAAGATCTGAATCATCGCTCTTACAAAACAACTGCAGGTTATATCAGTATTCATTGTGCAATGGCAATGACCGTTATACTAAAAAGTGAACATGAGCAAGACGTGAAAGAATTAATTAATACAACTCGTGAAAAATTATATAAATCAATTGAAATGGGTTTTGAAGAAGTTGCTACCTAGGATTTCGAAATCTATTATGAAAAAATATATATCAACATTTACAATTTATTTAGTAATCGTATCTATATACACTCTATTCACTGTTTCAAATAGTTTTGCTGAGACACTAGTACAAACTAGTCCCATCACAAGAGGCAATATTAATACAGAGCAAACTTTTATTGGCAGTATTCATTTTTCACAGTCTTCTTTACTGGCAGCCAAAACACAAGGTTTAGTCTTAAAAGTTAATTTTGATACAACTCAAAAAATTAATAAAGGTGATGTTTTAGTTGAATTGGATCATGAAATACTGGATTCCAAAATCAAAGCAGTTCAAGCATCAATAAAAGAACTTCACTTACTGAAAGAAAAGTCTGCCAAAGATCTCAAAAGATATAAACAACTTGTTCAACAAAAAAATGTATCACAACAAAAATACGATGAGATTTATTATGACAAAACTCGTATTGATCAAAAACTCATTTCATCTAATGCCGAGCAAGATGCCTTACTAATTGAGCGTCAGCAAAATATCATAAAAGCACCTTTTGATGGAGTAATTACTGAGCGCCATGTTGAAATTGGTGAGTGGGTTGATAAGGGAGGCAAAATTGCAACTCTGACCAATCCTAAAAAAATCATTAGTCTGTTTGATATTCCCGCCTCTTATGCACTGAATATTAAACCTGATCAAGCTTTGGAAGTTAAGATCGGCGAACAAATCTTAGCAGGTACAATTGAAGGGGTTATTGTAAAAGGAGACAATAAAAGTCGAACATTCCCTCTAAAAGTCAGATTACAAAGCCAGTCACTTATACTATTTGAAGGCATGGAAGCGATAATCAAGCTACCAAGAATTAGTCATAATGATGGGCTTCTCGTACCAAGAGATGCTGTTATCAAGCGTTTTGGCGGTGATGTTATATTTATTGTTGAAACTGAAAATAATAAAAAAATAGCAAAAATGGTTCCGGTTACTGTTCATTTATTTGATGGAGACATGGCGGCAATTTCAAGCAATGAACAACAAGCTGAGCATAATCTTAATACTGGTATGCAAGTTATTGTTAAAGGTAATGAACGTGTCTTTCCTGGACAAGCACTTAAACTCCTTCCTTCCACTGAACCAAAGTAAGGGGCTAAAAATCAATTATGGATATTATTAAGTATTCCTTACACAAGCCCGTCACGATTACTGTTGCTGTAATCTTAATCCTTATTTTTGGCTTACTTGCTTTAAAAAAACTTCCTTTACAATTAACTCCAAATGTCACTGAAGCAAAAATATCAATTGTAACAGCCTGGCCTGGAGCATCGCCTCGTGAGATTGAACAAGACATTATTGAGGAGCAGGAATTAGTATTAAAAAACACACCAGGATTAATCATCTATGAATCAAAGGCACAGGATAATCTCGGAACTATAACCCTAACGTTCAAGCTTGGCACCAACATTGATAAAGCTTTACTGGAAGTCAGTAACAAATTAACAGAGGTTGATAATTACCCCTTAAATGTTGAAAAACCTATTATTAAAGCAACTGGAGAAAGTTCTTCCCCTGTCATTTGGACGATGTTAAGAACACTACCAACAAATCCTAATGACATTGATACTTATAAAACCTATCTGGATGATGAAATTCGAGAACATTATGAACGAGTTCCCGGAGTCGCTGAATTATTTATGCTCAGTGGTACTAAGCAGGAGATGCAAATTACTCTGGACATTAACCGTCTGGCAAAGTACAAACTGAGTATTGATGACATTATTAATAAAATACAACGGCACAATCAAGATATTTCTGCTGGCTCTATTGATATTGATCGCCGTAACTATCGCATTCGAACCACTGCTCAATTTCGCAGTTCTAAAAGTCTTCAGGAACTGATTCTTTTATCAGATAATGATCGTCAGGTGAAATTAAAAGACATCTCAAATGTCAGTTATGGGTATGCAATACCAAGAGCTTTTTCTGCTGTGGAAGGTATTAAAGGCCTTATCATTGGCGTAAAGCCTGAAAATAACACCAATATTGTAGAATTGAGTAATAATGTTGAACAGGTTATTAATACACTCAATGGAACCAAACTGAAAGATATGGGTTTACAAATTGACTGGTTACATGACAAACGTGAATACATTCAGGGTTCAATTGATCTGGTTCAAAAAAATATTCTGATTGGTGGTGCTTTGGCAATTGTCGTTTTGCTCCTTTTTTTACGAGCAATTTCATCCACTGCGGTTGTAGCTTTAGCCATTCCTATTTCCATCATTTCAACCTTTATTATCCTTCTCTTCATGGGACGTTCATTAAACACAATTTCTCTTGCCGGAATTTCTTTTTCTGTGGGCATGCTGGTCGATTCAGCTATTGTCGTCTTAGAAAATATTGATCGCCATAAAAAAATGGGAAAAACTTTTTTTATGGCGGCGTACGATGGCACCAATGAAGTCTGGGGTGCTCTAATCGCTTCAGCATTAACAACCGTTGCAGTCTTCTTACCCGTTATTTTTTTAGAAAATGAGGCCGGCCAATTATTTAAGGATATTGCTATTGCAGTTACTGCGGCAGTTTCTTTTTCATTATTTGTTTCTATTTCTGTTATTCCCATGTTATGGAATCAACTCATGAAATTTCACCCTCATGAAACACATCAGGATAATGGTAAAGAATCTGTCCTTGTTAAGTTTGGAAATTGGATCTCACATTTTTTTATGAAATTGATCAGTAGTATTTTACAAACTCGTAGTAAGCGTATTCTCACCATTCTCAGCTTAACTCTATTATCTGCACTATGTATTTATAGTCTGTTTCCCAAAATGGAATATTTACCTCAGGGTAACCGAAATTTATACTTTAATATCATGATCCCACCACCAGGACTTTCTTATCTGGAAAAAAAATCCATTGGTGATTCTATTTATAAACAACTCAAACCACACATTAACAACTCTATAGATGGCTATCCCTCCATAGAACGTTTATTTTATGTTGCTGCAGGAGATTTTATGATTTTCGGTGTTATCGCTCATGATGACAGTCGAATTAAAGAACTTAAACCTTTATTAATTCCTATCGTTAATAGCTTTCCCGGTATCTTTGGCATCACGAAACAAGCAGGAGTCTTTGAACAAGGTATCGGTAAAGGAAGAACAATTGACATTGATATAAGCGGTGAAAAACTTGAACAGATCACTCAAGTGGGTGCCACTTTGTTTGGTGAACTGAATCAAGCTGTACCTAATATGCAAATTCGCCCCATCCCTTCAATTGAGTTGCTCTATCCTGAAGTGATACTGAAGCCGAATTACGATCAACTTCAACGCCTCAATATGGATTCTTTATCACTTGGAATCATAGCCGATGTGCTACTACAGGGACGTAAAATTGGAGAGTTTAAAAGTGATGGAGCCAAAAAAGTTGATCTTGTATTAAAGGCTGATCAAAGTCATATAAATTCTCCAGAAGAATTGTATTACTCTTTAGTGGCCACACCTTCTGGGAACTTAGTGGGTTTTAATACTTTGGCAGAAATGGAACAAACAACTGGGATCAGTGAAATCAGGCACTTTAATGGTAGAAGAACCATAACCTTACAGGTCACACCGCCACAGGAAATGACTTTACAAGAAGGAATGGAGTTATTTCAACAAGATATTTTCCCTAAACTTGAACAAGAAGGAAAGCTTAAAGACGTTAAGATTTCTCTAAGCGGAACCACTGATAAATTAACAGAAACTATTGATTCAATGTATATCAATCTTATTCTTGCAGTCATCATTACTTATTTATTAATGTCAGCATTATTTGCAAACTTTATTTATCCTTTAATTATTTTATTTACTTTACCTTTAGCTGCAGCTGGTGGTTTTATAGGGCTTGCAATGACCAATCAATTTTTAGCGTACCAGCCTCTAGATGTACTCACAATGCTTGGCTTTGTCATTCTGGTTGGTATTGTTGTCAATAACGCCATATTGATTGTCCATCAGTCACTGAATCTTATCCGAAATAATGGCTATGAACATCATGAAGCCATTATAGAATCCACACGGAGTCGTTTAAGACCTATATTTATGAGCTCCTTAACTTCTTTATTTGGCATGTTGCCACTGCTTCTTTCTCCTGGACCAGGTTCAGAATTTTATCGTGGCTTAGGAAGTGTTATTACTGGAGGGTTGGCTTTTTCAACACTGTTTACTTTATTCGTAATCCCATCATTATTGGTCTTTGTTATAGAGATGGAGAAAAGAAAAGAGCCTATCACTTAATAGGTTGTTTTGTGTGCCTGCTGGCATGATTGCAAATTGGCTATCAACTGTGTATCAACATTTTTTATTGCCGATACACTAGAAAAAACCATCTTTACATGCAATCATATTACCTTATTGAACTTAGTTACTACTCAATTGAGCACCAGGTGAAACAATACTTTTCATGGTTGATTCTGTTGAATCTGGTGCACTGCTAATCGTCATAAATTGTCCCATTGTCAGATCAGGGAAACTTAAAGCAATTCTAAATTTACCGTTTAACATATAGGCTTTATTTCCAGACACCAGAACTTCATAAGGTAGATGTGCAGAATGTTTAACATTTGCAACATCAATATTGCCCATAACTGTTCTATCAGAACCTGCACCTTTAGAAATAGCCACACCAAAAACGGTTTCATCTTTACCTGGTATATCTATACGATAAACTTTCTTAGTGCCATTTTTACCATTCGATAAATTGCTATCAATTGTTTTGACCAAACTCTTGTAACTACTACCTTTTTGTAAAGTAATTTGATCATCAAAATACGGCATACCAAACATGTAGTGCCAGTCTCTTAGATCATTTGCAGCAATTCCTTTAGTAGAGCCGTAAAGTTTCTGATGTCCCAGAGCATTAGATAGCTGCTTAGCAGTCGCACTGGCATCACCCTTCATGCGATAAATATTTTGAGTATAGTATGGGTTAGTATAAGAAACCTGAATTTTACCACCTGCCTGAGTGACAGAAACACGAATGGCTGCACCATAACCACCAAACTCAGACTTGGATGCCTGTGATTTCATCGCCTGATTGGTCACAATAATAATAGTCGCTTTGTTATATGGAGAGTATTCACCAACCACATCAAATCCAGCTTTAGCTAAACGTTTTTTGGTTGCATTAACTATCTTGGTCATATTGCCATTGGTACTCAAACCTAAAACAAACGGTCTCAATTTTGAACCATTTAATTTTGCATTGCCCATGTCAACACCTCTCCACGGATCATACTCTTCAACAACTTTAGGTGGAGGCGGAGCAACAACAGGCTCTGATGCGGCAGTCACTTCTACAGTCTGAGCTAAAGCCTGGATTTGTTCAGGTTGAGATTCAACTTCAGGTGCAGACTCAACTACAGGAGAGGGTTGGGGTGTTGACTGCACTTGGGCAACCTGTACTGGTTTAGACTGTGCAACAGGGGTTGGTTTAGGTGCTGTTTTTACAGGCACTACTGGTGTAGCTGCAACGGTAGTTGTAGTAGTGGGGGCTACATAAGTCCTGGCAGGAGGGGTGTGAGCAATACTTTGAGCTGGTTGAGAATATCCCATAGCAGGAGGGTTATTATTAATAACCTGTGCTGCTGCAATTGCTTCTGCCTCATTTAGAGAAGGATTATTAAGTTTTTCTTCAACTTTTGCAATAGAGTGACGAATAGAATCACTTGAGCTATTAATATGCTTAGCGCGACTCAAATACATACTGGATTTATTTGTTTCACCATTGGTTAAAGCCATTTCTGCCCATCCAAGGTATCGACTTGCAATAATATTCAAGCCATCTTTAGCATGAGCATTATTTGGATCCATATCTAAGACATGGTTGTAACGTTCCATAGCATTTCGGCCTGGAGGTGCAGTTAATCGATCAGCTTTTAAGTCACCTGCAGCTGCAATTAACTGTTCATCAATGATCTGTGCATATTGCTGTTGCTCATATTGACTTGCAACAGAAGAGATTTCTTTATCAACATCAATATGTGCTCTACTCGTTGTCACAGAATTAGCAGCTGTAGATGCGACTATTGAAACTCCACTTGGAGTTGAATCCTGATAAGCAGGACGGCTTTCCATATGAGATTGTAGCAATCCATACAATTGCTCTGACCAATCATCAAAAGCTATTGCAACATCATCCCAATCTGAATAGGCAGAAAGGAATTCACCGTCTTGGCGATCGATAATGGCAACTAATGGTTCACCACTCATGGCATCAATAATTTCACCTTCAATGACAACATTTCCATACTCACCACCCATTGCACCACTGAGTGAAGAACCTGTTGTTGCATCACTGATGGAAGCACGAATAATGAGTACACCAGTGTCTGGACGATTAGTCACAACATATTTCTTCTGCACTGACATGCGCATAGAATTTTGGAAGTAAATACCCATCATAAGACGATCACGCCTTGACATACCATCGGCATTATCAGCATCATTTATGGTCACATCTTCAATCATGACACTGTGATATTGTGACCAATCAACATTTTCCTTCTCATAGAAACGCTTTCCTGGTTCATCAGGTACGCTTTGAAGTAGCGAAGAATCTGTCAAAAATTCCGTTTCAACAATATCATCATACATTGGTTGTGTACTCTGACAACCGGTTAATGATGACGCCCCCAGGACAATGCTGGAACTAACAGCAATGGCCACTAATGTTTTTTTAAAGCAAAAAATTTTCTTTGCAGATCTAAGAGCTGACATAAGTTGAGTCCTTCCAACTGAGTTTGGAAGTAGCAAAAATGCAGTTTTTTAAGGAAATGATCCCATTAAAGCAGGAGAATTATAATTACTGAAGGTTTAGAAATAAGTAAAACTTATTTTAAGAGTCAGTATGTCCTTATAATAAATGAGCGGTTACTTTGATTGTACTTTTTTCATTTATGAATTATTCGTGTACATTCAAGTTTTGTACTTTCTATTAGTAAGCTTTTAGCCAAATTTATAAATCTTTAGCCAAAGTGAAAAGTACAGGTAACATTTGGTTATATTCAAAGATTAAAGCATTGAATTCCCTACCAAATTTTACTCATTTGTTAGCATCCTTTCTACGTATTCCATGAGTTAATACAATGTTCTGGTTGAATTATAGCCAGTTGAATAAAGATTTACATTAGGTCTTTCCCTAGTTTGTAATGATATAGTTATTTTTTTCAACAACGTGGTAAAATGCTCGGCTCTATTCTGGACAGTAGTTAAAGTAACTTCAGTCATAAATGTTTCATTTATAATTTTTAA
>JAPHSW010000220.1 GCA_026196615.1 Gammaproteobacteria bacterium
CTGATATTTTCGATAACTTTATTAAATATCTCAACTGGCTCACCTTTGGTTTTCTCTACAACGATATCAAGAGCACCATAAACTATTTTTTCAGCAATTGATTTCTTGCCGCTGAACATAATAATATTGATGAATTTAGCTAGACTTTTATCCCCAAACTTGGGATCAGGTAGAATTTCGCGTTTTACTGCGGCTCTTCTCCTAGACATAGGTATTTACCTTTCTCTATTAGATTTGGTTTGTTTCTTCTCTTAATATAAGAGTAAGAGAGCAAAACCTCATCAGATTCTAAGATACTTACAAGTAACATCTCTGGTTGATTATATTCAAAGATATGATCAGATGTTTGACTTGTATGCGCTTTTTTACTTTGTTAAATACAGCTCAAGGCTTTTTTAACAATTAAGACTTTGGACGTTTAGTACCGTATTTTGAACGTCCTTGACGACGATCATCAACACCAGCTGTATCTAAAGTTCCACGTACCGTATGATAACGGACACCAGGTAAATCTTTAACACGACCACCACGGATTAAGATAACACTATGTTCTTGCAGATTGTGACCTTCACCACCAATATAGGTAGATACTTCGAAGCCACTAGTCAGACGAACACGCGCTACTTTACGTAATGCTGAGTTAGGTTTTTTAGGTGTTGTTGTGTAAACACGAGTACAAACACCACGACGCTGAGGACAAGCCTGCAGTGCGGGCACATTACTCTTGGTTACTTGGCGTTTACGCGGTTTACGTACCAATTGGTTGGTAGTTGCCATAAACTTTTATTCTCCACACAATAAACAACAGGCTGGGAACACCCCAGCCTGTCAAGGACGGACAAATATAAACACTTGGTCTGTATTTGTCAAGCTTTATTGATCCACCCAGGTGAACCAATATTAGAAAATAGCAGTATTCTTTATTACAAAGGCATTTATGACATCACCCCTGTAATAAATATTAATTCTCTAAACTGCTTAATTCATTTTTAAGTTGATAACGCTCTTTATCTTTTTCACGGCGTTTACGACGTTCATTATGGAAAGTTAATCCGGTTCCAGCTGGAATCAGACGTCCCACAATTACGTTTTCTTTCAAGCCTTTGAGATCATCCATTTTGCCACTCACCGATGCTTCGGTCAGGACTCGTGTTGTCTCCTGGAATGATGCCGCAGAAATAAAGGATTCTGTTGCCAGCGATGCTTTAGTGATACCTAATAGTAAGCGTTGGAATGTTGCAGGCATTTTGCCCTCTTTTTCAACACGTAAGTTTTCAACAACAATAGCAGAAAACTCAACTTGCTCACCTTTGATAAACTTAGTGTCACCTGCATCAATGATTTCAGCACGCTTAATCATCTGACGAACAATGACTTCGATATGCTTATCATTAATTTTTACACCCTGGAGGCGGTAAACTTCCTGAACTTCATTCACAATGTAGTTCGCCAGTTCTTGTTCACCTTTTAAGCGTAAAATGTCATGAGGATTAGGTGCGCCATCAGAAATAACCTCACCTTTTTCTACATGTTCACCTTCAAAGACATTGATATGACGCCATTTTGGTAACAGCTCTTCATATTGTTTACCTTCTTTTGGTGTGATAACTAAACGTTGCTTGCCTTTAGTCTCTTTACCAAAACTAACAACACCTGAAATTTCAGCCAAAACTGAAGGCTCTTTAGGTTTTCTAGCTTCAAATAAATCAGCAACTCGTGGCAGACCACCAGTAATATCTTTGGTTTTTGAGGATTCCTGAGGAATACGAGCAACCGCATCACCAACACCCACAGTATCGCCATCAGCATGGTTTACAATCGCGCCAGCAGGTAAGGCGTATTGAGCAGGAATATCTGTGTCAACAATATTTAATTCATTACCACCTGTATCAAGTAACTTCACCATTGGACGAAGATCTTTTGCACTACCTGAACGCTGCTTAGGATCAATAACAACTAGAGAACTTAGGCCTGTAATGGAGTCTGTTTCTTTATTAACTGTCACACCTTCAATGAAGTCAATGAAGCGCACAATACCAGCAACCTCAGTGATAACTGGATGGGTATGAGGATCCCAGTTAGCAACAACATCTCCGCCATTTGCTTCTGAACCATCAGCAACGGTCAATGAAGCACCATAGGGCACTTTATAACGCTCACGCTCACGACCATGACTATCAGCAACTGTTAATTCACCTGAACGTGAAACCGCAATGTGGTTTCCTGTTGATTCTTGCAATACTGTTTTAATGTTATGAAGACGAATAGTACCAGTTGATTTAGTCTCAATACTATTAACCGAAGCAGCACGAGATGCAGCACCACCAATATGGAAAGTACGCATGGTTAACTGTGTACCAGGCTCACCAATAGACTGAGCAGCAATAACACCAACCGCCTCACCCATGTTCACCTTATGTCCACGAGCTAAATCACGACCATAACATGTCGCACAAATACCATTACGTGTTTCACAGGCAATTGGAGAACGAACTTTCATATGATCAACATTCAGTTCTTCAAGTCTTTCACACCAGTTTTCATCGAGTAAAGTACCCTTAGGAATGATGACTTCATCACTATTTGCCTTAATAATATCTTCAGCAACAATACGACCAAGAACTCGCTCACGCAGTGGCTCAACAACATCACCACCTTCAATCAATGATTGAACCATAATACCGTCTTCAGTAAAACAATCATCTTCTATGACGACGAGATCCTGTGATGCATCAACTAAACGACGAGTCAAATAACCTGAGTTTGCTGTTTTAAGTGCCGTATCGGCCAAACCTTTACGAGCACCGTGAGTAGAAATAAAGTACTGAAGTACACTCAGTCCCTCACGGAAGTTTGCGGTAATAGGTGTTTCAATAATTGAACCATCTGGTTTTGCCATCAAACCACGCATACCAGATAGCTGTCTAATCTGTGCAGCACTACCACGAGCACCCGAGTCAGCCATCATATAAACTGAGTTAAATGATGTTTGCTTGATGATATCACCTTTATCAGGAATAGATGCTTTAAGCTCATCAGGCACGATATCTTTAAGCGGCTGACCTGAAACAGTAGATGTAGGAACATAATCAATTTCAATAGAATCTGTTTCCAAATTATCCATCATTGATTTTGCAACATGCTCATTCGCATGCGACCAAATATCAATTACTTTGTTGTAACGTTCACCATTGGTAACAAGTCCGGATTCATACTGATCCTGAATATCTTGTACTTCTTTCTCTGCTTTATCAATTATGGTGTATTTGTCATCAGGAATAACCATATCGTTCACACCAAATGATGCGCCCGAACGTGCAGCATAAGCAAAACCTGTATACATCAACTGGTCAGCAAAGATAACTGTTTCTTTCAAGCCAACATTACGATAACAGGCATTAATCAGCGCAGAAATTGCCTTTTTAGACAAATCTTTGTTCAGTAAGTCGAAAGACAAACCGGGTGGTAAAATTTTAGATAAAATTGTACGCCCCACAGTGGTGTCAACAATACGTTTTTGTTCGACTAACTCACCCTCTTCATTCATATAAGCCTCTGTAACTCGAGACTTAACTTTTGCATGAAGAACAGCATGGCCTGTTTCAAAAGCTCGATCGGCTTCCATCTGATCGGCAAACATCATGCCTTCACCTTTACTATTGATGAGCTCACGAGTCATATAGTAAAGACCCAGTACCACGTCCTGAGAAGGTACGATGATTGGCTCACCATTCGCTGGTGATAAGATATTATTTGATGCCATCATCAATGAGCGAGCCTCTAGCTGTGCTTCAATGGATAATGGGATATGTACAGCCATTTGGTCACCATCGAAATCCGCGTTAAATGCGGTACAAACCAATGGGTGTAGCTGGATCGCTTTACCTTCAATTAATACGGGTTCAAATGCCTGAATACCAAGACGGTGAAGTGTTGGTGCACGGTTAAGCATAATTGGATGTTCACGGATGACTTCTTCCAGAATATCCCAGACTTCAGGTCCTTCACGCTCAACCATTTTCTTAGCGGCTTTAATCGTAGTGGCTAATCCACGTAATTCCAGTTTACTGAAAATAAATGGTTTAAATAGCTCAAGTGCCATTTTCTTAGGCAGACCACACTGATGTAAGCGAAGAGTTGGGCCAACAACAATAACAGAACGTCCGGAATAATCGACACGTTTACCCAGTAAATTTTGACGGAAGCGACCTTGCTTACCTTTAATCATATCAGCGAGTGATTTGAGTGGACGCTTATTAGAGCCCGTAATCGCACGACCACGACGACCATTATCAAGTAATGCATCGACTGACTCTTGTAACATACGCTTTTCATTTCGAACAATAATATCAGGTGCATTCAACTCTAATAAACGCTTTAAACGATTATTTCGGTTAATAACACGACGATATAAGTCATTCAAATCAGACGTTGCAAAACGGCCACCTTCAAGAGGAACTAAAGGACGTAAATCTGGCGGCAGAACAGGTAGAACTGTCATGACCATCCATTCAGGATTATTCTTGGATTCCTGAAATGCTTCCATTAGTTTCAGACGTTTACTGAATTTTTTCAGCTTAGTCTCTGATTCAGTGCCATTCATATCTTCACGAATCATTGCGATTTCTTTTTCAACATTAATCGCTTTTAATAATTCACGAACGGCTTCTGCTCCCATTCGAGCATCAAAATCATCACCGTATTCTTCAATAGCATCCAGATACTGTTCATCTGTAAGAATTTGATTTTTTTCTAGAGTAGTCATGCCAGGGTCAATGACAACAAATGCTTCAAAATAAAGCACTCGTTCAATATCACGCAAAGTCATGTCAAGTATCAACCCCATGCGTGAAGGCAAGGATTTCAGATACCAGATATGTGCCACTGGACTGGCTAAATCGATATGACCCATACGATCACGACGAACTTTTGATTGTGTTACTTCAACGCCACATTTTTCACAAATGACGCCACGGTGCTTAAGACGCTTGTATTTACCACACAAGCATTCGTAGTCTTTGACAGGGCCAAAGATCTTAGCACAAAACAGGCCGTCTCTTTCTGGTTTGAAAGTACGGTAGTTAATTGTTTCTGGTTTTTTTACTTCACCATAAGACCATGATTTGATCTTTGCCGGTGAAGCAAGTCCTATACGGATGGCGTCAAAATCGTCGAATTGATTTTGCTGTTTTATGAGATTTAATAAATCTTTCAACTTGATATCCTCTACTAAAGCGCCATGTGGAAACAGTTTTATTAAACTGTTTCCAAAATATGTTTATAGGACAACTTTTAACGACATGCAGTAATAACTACATGCAGTAAGTTGCCCCTACTGGTGATTGATTAGTCCACTTGTTCCAATTCGATGTCGATACCCAGAGCACGTATTTCTTTAAGTAATACGTTAAAGGATTCTGGCATACCTGCATCAATTCGATGATCACCATCAACAATGTTTTTGTACATTTTGGTACGACCGGCAACGTCATCTGATTTAACAGTTAACATTTCCTGCAGTGTATAAGCTGCACCATAAGCTTCCAGTGCCCAAACTTCCATTTCTCCAAAGCGCTGCCCACCAAATTGTGCCTTACCACCTAGTGGCTGCTGAGTCACTAAGCTGTATGGCCCAGTAGAACGAGCATGCATCTTATCATCAACCAAGTGATTCAGTTTCAGCATATACATGTAACCAACCGTTACAGGGCGGTCAAACTTATTACCAGTGCGTCCATCATAAAGTGTAGACTGGCCGGATTCATCATAGCCTGCTAACTCAAGCATACGTTTAATTTCACTTTCTGCAGCACCATCAAAAACAGGAGTCCCCATTGGAACACCGCCTTTAAGGTTTTTACATAAAGCTAATATATCAGTATCACTCAAACTATCGAGATCTTCTTTAACACCAGCACTTTCATTGTAAATTTCATGCAGATATTTACGTAAATTCTGAACTTTTTCAGCTTCAGCAGATTTTTCCTGAAGCATGTTACCAATTTTCAGTCCAAGTCCACGTGCAGCCCAACCCAGATGAGTCTCTAATACCTGACCAACATTCATACGTGAAGGTACACCCAGAGGATTTAGAACAATATCAACAGTACGGCCATCTTCAAGATATGGCATGTCTTCAACTGGAACAATAGTAGAAATAACACCTTTGTTACCGTGACGTCCTGCCATTTTGTCACCAGGTTGTATACGACGTTTAACCGCCATATAAACTTTAACCATCTTAAGTACGCCCGGTGCTAAATCATCACCAGCAACAATCTTCAAACGTTTTTCTTCGAATTGCTCATCAAACTCTTTTCTTGAATTCTCAAGGTTTTCTGATAATTTTTCTAATTGTGTTTGAAGTTCTGTATCACGCATTTTTATGTCGAAGCATTTACTACGCTGTGGTAAACCCGCTAGAATTTCTGCAGTAACTTTATCACCAGCATTCATTCCTGGACCACCATCAACGATCTGATCGAGAACCACACGCTCAACACGACTATAGGTATCATCTTCCACAATGCGGAATTGATCCATCATGTCTTTACGAACAGAGGCTAAGGCATCTTCTTCAATAGACTTTGCACGTGCATCTTTTTCAAGACCATCTCGAGTAAAGACTTGTACATCAATAATGGTACCAACTTTACTACCAGAGACACGCAAGGATGTGTCTTTTACATCAGATGCTTTTTCACCAAAAATAGCTCTTAGTAATTTTTCTTCAGGTGTTAATTGAGTTTCACCTTTTGGTGTCACTTTACCAACTAGAATATCACCGCCTTTAACTTCAGCACCGATATAAACAATGCCAGACTCATCCAGTTTAGCCAGTGCTGATTCTCCAACGTTTGGAATATCACTGGTTATCTCTTCAGAACCTAATTTAGTATCGCGAGCAATACAGGTTAGTTCTTCAATATGAATTGTTGTAAAGCGGTCTTCTTCAACCATTCTTTCAGAGACAAGAATGGAATCCTCAAAGTTATATCCATTCCATGGCATGAAAGCGATCATCATGTTTTGACCAAGTGCCAATTCACCAATATCCGTAGAAGGACCATCAGCCAATACATCACCACGTGCAATTAAATCACCTTCTTGCACCAATGGACGTTGGTTGATACAGGTATTTTGATTGGAACGGGTGTATTTAGTCAGATTATAAATATCAACACCTGACTCACCTGGAAGTGTTTCATCATCATTTACTCGAATAACGATTCGTGAAGCATCACACTTATCAATAATTCCGCCACGACGTGCAACTGCAGCAACACCTGAGTCAATAGCCACAATACGTTCCATACCAGTACCAACTAAAGGCTTATCTGCTTTTAAGGTCGGTACAGCTTGACGTTGCATGTTTGAGCCCATCAATGCACGGTTAGCATCATCATGCTCTAAGAATGGAATCATTGAAGCCGCAACCGACACAATCTGTCTTGGCGATACATCCATATAATTAATTTTTTCAGGAGAATAAGTAGTAAATTCATTCATGTGACGACAATTAACAGTGGTATCTGTTATCTTGCCATTTTCATCCAATGTGGCATTCGCCTGAGCAATAATGAACTCTGATTCATCAATTGCCGATAAGTAATTAATCTCATCAGTAACAACACCATCAATCACTTTACGATAAGGTGACTCAAGAAAACCATAATCATTGGTACGAGCATAAACTGATAAAGAGTTAATCAAACCAATGTTTGGCCCTTCAGGCGTTTCAATTGGACAAACACGACCATAATGAGTTGGGTGAACATCTCGAACTTCAAATCCAGCACGTTCACGAGTCAAACCACCAGGGCCCAATGCAGAAACACGACGTTTGTGAGTGATTTCAGATAATGGATTATTTTGATCCATGAACTGAGATAACTGACTAGAGCCAAAGAATTCTTTAATTGCAGCAGAAACAGGCTTAGCATTAATTAATTCTTGAGGCATTAGATTATCTGCTTCCGCAAGAGTCAAACGCTCTTTTACAGCACGTTCCACACGAACGAGACCTACGCGGAATTGATTTTCTGCCATTTCACCAACACTACGTACACGTCGGTTACCCAAATGGTCAATATCATCAACCATTCCCTTACCATTTTTAATGTCTAGTAAGGTATTAATAACAGCAATAATGTCATCGTTTGACAAAGTCCCATCGCCAGTCAGTGTTTCACGACCAATGCGACGGTTGAATTTCATACGACCAACAACCGACAAGTCATAACGCTCGTCAGTAAAAAATAAATTAGAAAATAATGCTTCTGCAGCTTCTTTTGTTGGTGGCTCACCAGGACGCATCATACGATAAATTTCAACTTGAGCTTCAAGCTGTGTTGATGATGGATCGATGCGTAACGTCTCTGAAATAAAAGGACCTGCATCTAAATCATTAGAATAGATTGTCTGAATTTCAGCAATTTTAGCTTCTACCAGTTTCTCCAATAGCTCTTCCGTGATTTCATCATTTGCGTTAGCAATGATTTCGCCCGTTTCGCTATCTACAATATTGGTTGCAAGCGCTTTACCATGTAATATTTCAAGAGGAACTTGAATATATTCCATGTTTGATTTTTCTATTTGCTTAACCAGACGTGCAGTAATTCGACGACCCTGTTCAACTAAAACATCTCCATTACCATCTTTGATGTCAAAGCCAAAAGTTTCGCCACGCATTCTTTCGGAAACTAACTTCTGCTCTGCGCCATCTGCACTAATTTTAAAGTCTTCAAAATCAAAGAACATATCCAACATTTCTTCTGACTCATAGCCTAAAGCTCTAAGCAAGATTGTTGCTGGTAATTTGCGACGTCTATCAATACGAACAAAGACATTATCTTTAGGATCAAACTCGAAGTCTAACCATGAACCACGGTAAGGGATCACTCGAGCATTAAAAAGTAATTTGCCAGATGAATGTGTTTTACCCTTATCATGATCAAAGAAAACACCAGGGCTTCTATGTAACTGAGAGACAATCACACGCTCAGTTCCATTAATAATAAAAGTACCATTACCCGTCATTAGGGGAATTTCACCCATGAAAACTTCTTGTTCACGAATGTCTTTTACTTTTTTATTTTTCGCACTTGATTCTTTATCATAAATAATCAAGCGTAATTTAACACGAAGAGGTGCAGAATATGTTACGCCACGAGTGCGACATTCTCTTTCATCAAAAGCTGGTTTTCCCAGTCTATAGCTGATGTATTCAAGAGCGGCATTGCCAGAAAAGCTGACAATTGGAAATACTGATTTGAAAGCCCCTTCAAGACCAATTTCACCACGTCCTTCTGGATTAACATCAGATTGTAAAAATTTACGGAATGAGTCTAGTTGAATAGCGAGTAAGTAAGGTACATCCATAACACCTTTAGATATACCAAAATTCTTACGAATACGTTTTTTTTCTGTAAATGAATAGGCCATTTATGTTCCCGAGCAGTCTCTGTTAAAGATTATTTACAAAATAATCATCTATGCGTATGTAAATCAATCAAACTTGATTGCTTTACACGTTCGAGTAATCTCAACTATTGACACTGATTATACTAGTCAACGATACATCTTAGCTTAAAAGCATATCTGGTTAATGCTCACGCTAACCCAATCAGGATTAATAGTTCAAATAACTTTTCCATCGTACTGTTTATTACTTTCTTTGTTTCTTTTTTTGTTTCTTCTTATTTCAAAGAAAAGACATATTTAGAAACGGAAAAAGGCCGGTGGTCAAGACCACCGGCCATTTTCATATTTACCGCTGCAATTTAATAAAATTGTTTAATTTCTTAGACATTCATATCAAGCTGCCTGGCGATAAATTTGCACAGTCTTACTTAAGTTCGACTGATGCACCAGCTTCTTCAAGCTGCTTCTTAACTTCTTCAGCTTCAGCTTTGTCAACGCCTTCTTTAACAGCAGCAGGAGCACCATCAACCATGCCTTTTGCTTCTTTAAGACCAAGACCAGTAATTGCACGAACAGCCTTAATAACATTTACTTTCTTATCGCCAGCAGCAGTAAGCATTACAGTAAATTCAGATTGTTCTTCAGCACCACCAGCAGCTTCGCCACCAGCAGCAGGTGCAGCAGCAACTGCAACAGCAGCAGTTACACCAAATTTTTCTTCCATTGCTTCAACAAGTTCAACAACTTCCATTACAGACATATTAGCAATTGCGTCTAACATTTCGTCTTTAGTTACAGCCATTTTTAACTCCAAATTTTTCTAGTTATCTGATTTCAATTAACCAAATAACTGGTTGGTTTACCAATAAATAATTTCATATATAGCAAGCATCTTCTTCAAGATAGCTATCAGCCTTAGCTGGCTTCTTTCTGATCGCGAACAGCAGCGATAGTACGAACCAGTTTTGTATGCGGCTCTGCCAGAGTACGAACGAATTTCGAAATAGGTGCTTTCATGACAGACATCAGCATGCCAATCGCTTGATCCTTAGTAGGCATCTTCGCGAGGACTTTAACGTCTCCAGGTGCAAGCAATTTACCGCCAATAGAGACGATTTTAACTTCCAACTTGTCATTGTCTTTCACAAATTCAGAGATTACACGACCCGCAGCACCTGGATCTTCTTGCGAAAAAGCAAGAACCAGTGCGCCTGTCAGCTCACTTTGAATACATTCGAAATCTGTACCCTCTACAGCACGTTTTGCCAGAGAATTTTTTACTACACGAAGATAAACACCATCAGCACGTGCTTTAGCACGTAAGTCGTTCATTTCGTTTGATTCAATTCCCTGATAAACTGCACCGACGACAGAGTGTGCATTCGCGGCTATTTCAGCTACTTCAGCGACAATCGCTTTTTTACCGTCAATAGATAAAGCCACTACAACTCACCTCTCGTTGCGATTAACCTCTTGCTTAAACTTTTTGTCTAAACAATGAGCTTTAACCGAGTTACAGATAATTATTAATCAACCTATATTAGGTCAATAATAATCGTTTAACGATGGTTCTAAGCATCCGAGGAGCCATTTGAATTACACCGTCTGCGTGGGATGTTTCCTATTAAGAGTTATTCGCTCAAGTTATAAAAATAAGCCAAGCTATTACTCACCCACGGTCTTTGACGTCCACCAGTTATCAAAAAAGTATTAATTTTTATTATTTAACTGGTAAACCAAAGCCTTTGTACCCGAAATTAGTCTCAATTAAGATGAGCTAATTTTTAGGGTAAATTTTTTACTAAATCTTTTACTTAAGTGCAATTGATGCTTGATCAATTGCTAGACCTGGACCGTGCGTTGTAGAAACGCTGATTTTTTTCAGGTAAACACCTTTTGCAGAAGATGGTTTTGCTTTTTGCAAATCAATAACTAATGCTTCGAGATTGCCTTGCAATGCAGATGCATCAAAACCAATCTTACCGATTGAACAATGGATAATTCCACCTTTATCAGTACGGAAACGAACTTGACCAGCTTTAGCATTGTTAACTGCAGTTACAACATCAGGAGTCACAGTACCAACCTTAGGGTTTGGCATTAGACCACGAGGTCCTAGAATCTGACCTAGTTGACCAACAACGCGCATTGCATCTGGTGTTGCAATAACAACGTCAAAATCCATCTCTCCACCTTTAATTGATGCAGCCAAATCATCAAAACCGACAACATCAGCACCTGCTTCAGTTGCTTTAGTGGCATTTTCGCCTTGAGCAAAAACAGCAACACGAACAGTTTTACCTGTACCATTTGGTAACACACAAGCACCGCGTACGTTTTGGTCAGATTTGCGAGGGTCAACTCCAAGATTCACGCTGATATCAACTGATTCTTCAAATTTAGAGGCAGGCAAAGATTTTAATAGTTCAACTGCTTCGGTAAAGCCATAGCTCTTGCCTGGTTCTACTTTTTCGTTAATAAGCTTTTGTTTTTTAGATATCTTAGCCATGATTATTCAACTCCCTCTGTATCAATACCCATGCTTCTTGCAGTACCAGCGATTGTACGTACAGCAGCATCCATATCAGCAGCAGAAAGATCTTCCATCTTAGTATTAGCAATTTCTTCTAACTGAGCACGATTCACTTTACCAACCTTGTCACGGTTAGGCACGCCAGAACCACTCTTGATACCAGCAGCTTTTTTTAGTAATACAGCTGCAGGAGGAGTTTTAGTAATGAAAGTGAAACTGCGGTCATTGTAAACAGTAATGACAACAGGTACAGGCATTCCTTTTTCAAGACTATCAGTCTTGGCATTAAATGCTTTACAGAATTCCATGATATTCACACCATGTTGACCAAGAGCTGGTCCTACTGGCGGACTAGGATTTGCAGAGCCAGCGGCTACCTGCAACTTAATATATGCTTCTATTTTTTTAGCCATAATTTCCTCAGTTGGGTACTATCGCCCTTTATATCACGCTATCCTAATTTAGAAAGACCTTCCTCTAGTTAAAGGAACACTTCATAAAATAAGAGCGCATTAGGCTCCCCTGTTAAATTCAGCCAGACATTATATCTGACAAACAACAATAGCGCCACAACTTTAACAGTTATGACGCTATAAAAATTTTAATGCGTTTGAATAAACTTCAGTTATCTGTCTTAATTCTTCAGCTTAATTAGGTTTTTTCTACCTGTATAAACTGTAAATCAACTGGCGTAGAGCGTCCAAAAATACTCACAGAAACACGCATTCTGCTTTTATCGTAGTCAACTTCTTCAACGACACCATTGAAATCATTAAATGGACCATCAATAATACGAACCAGTTCACCCGATTCAAACAAGACTTTAGGTCTAGGTTTATCAGTACCTTCCTGGATGCGGTTTAGAATTGAATCAACTTCTTTATCCGTAATTGGAGCAGGCTCATCTTTTTTACCACCAATGAAACCAAGGACTCTAGGAGCATCTTTAACCAAATGCCAGGTATCATCATCCATTTCCATTTGCACGAGCACATAACCAGGAAAGAACTTACGTTCACTTCTGCGTTTTTTGCCGTCTCTCATTTCTACAACTTCTTCAGTTGGAACAAGAATTTCGCCAAACTTTGCCTGCATATCAAAACGAATAATACGCTCTTCAAGAGAACGTTTTACGGATTTTTCATAACCAGAAAATGCTTGTACTACATACCAACGTAATGCCATTTTATTATCCCTGACCTGTCAATAAACGAACACCCCAACCAATGACTTGGTCGAAACTCCAGAGAATAATGCCCACAATAACAACCATTACACCTACGGTTAATGTTGTTTGTGTTGTCTCTTTCTTGCTTGGCCATACAACTTTTTTCATTTCAATTACAGAAGCTCTGACAAAGGCGATACTATCCGCACCTTTTTCAGTTTTTGCTGAAATAAGAAAAGCAATAATTACCCCTGCAAATACACCTATAACTCTATAAAGTACAGAAATTTCTTCCTGGGTGTAATAAACAAAGAGAGATGCAGCAATGACGAGGATTGCTAAGGTTATTTTTATTTTATCTGCCATTAAATCATCTTAATGCTAATAACTTTTATTGATTATAGCTCTAGAGCTGCTAATCTAAAAAAGCATTTATTTGAATGAAAACGGCGCGGTTTATATCAACTGTCTCAATAAAGAGAGCTAATATCACTGCGCCAGATCCAATAAAAGTGGCAGGCCAGGAGGGAGTCGAACCCCCAACCCCCGGTTTTGGAGACCGGTGCTCTGCCAATTGAGCTACTAGCCTAAAATTGAATAATTTCTCTATAAAATGCAAATTGGCGTATGCACCTTTATTTGTTTCAGCTAAATATTTCTAAAACAAAGTAGAGATTAAAGCTCTTATTCGGTGAGCTTATGATCAAACAGTAAGTTTCCTTATTGTTTGATCTTACTGCAATTAATTATTCGATTACTTTAGCAACAACACCCGCACCAACAGTACGGCCGCCTTCACGTATCGCAAAACGTAAACCGTCTTCCATCGCAATTGGAGCAATCAGAGTAACAACCATCTGCACATTATCACCTGGCATAACCATTTCTACGCCTTCTGGTAATTCACATGCACCCGTTACATCCGTTGTACGGAAGTAGAACTGTGGACGGTAACCTTTGAAAAATGGAGTGTGACGTCCACCTTCATCTTTGCTCAGTACATAAACTTCTGCTTCAAAGATGGTGTGAGGAGTAATTGAACCTGGCTTAGCAAGTACCTGACCACGTTCAACTTCTTCACGCTTAACACCACGTAAAAGAATACCAACGTTATCACCTGCCTGACCCTGGTCAAGTAGCTTACGGAACATTTCAACACCTGTACATGTCGTAGTCTGTGTTTCTTTGATTCCGATAATTTCGATTTCTTCACCAACTTTAATAATGCCACGCTCAATACGACCGGTAACAACTGTACCACGACCTGAGATTGAGAAAACATCTTCAACTGGCATAATGAAGTCACCATCAACTGCACGCTCTGGCTCTGGAATGTAATCATCCATTGCTTCAACCAGCTTAACAATTGAAGGAACACCGATATCACTGGTATCGCCTTCAAGGGCTTTCAATGCTGAACCGATAACAATTGGCGTATCATCACCTGGGAAGTCGTAGGCATCTAATAGTTCACGGATTTCCATCTCTACTAATTCTAGTAGTTCTTCATCATCAACCATATCCGCTTTGTTCATATAAACAAGGATATATGGAACACCAACCTGACGAGATAATAAGATGTGCTCACGGGTTTGTGGCATTGGGCCATCTGCTGCACTACAGACCAGAATTGCGCCGTCCATTTGAGCGGCACCAGTGATCATGTTCTTAACATAATCCGCGTGTCCTGGACAATCGACGTGTGCGTAATGACGTGTCTCTGATTCATATTCTACGTGAGAAGTTGCAATCGTGATACCACGTGCTTTTTCTTCTGGAGCTGAATCAATTTGATCAAAGGCGCGCTGTTCACCACCATGTATGTCAGCCATACATTTTGTGATTGCTGCTGTTAAAGTGGTTTTACCATGGTCAACGTGGCCAATTGTACCAACATTGACATGGGGTTTTGTACGTTCAAACTTTTCTTTAGACATGTTTTTTTCCTGACTAAACTTTAAATTACACTTCTTTATTTACATTGACACCTTCTGTTTACTACAAATTACAACAAACAGTAGAGATCACATTCATTACACAAATTGTTTGCATTCAAAAAACATTATTGAGATATTTTTTAAATGATATTGCTTGTTTATCTTCGATTTATAAAATTCTAATCGTGATACTTAAGGTTTCTATAACCCTTAATAACCTTGTTTCTTTCTTATGGCATCAACAACACTGCCTGGAGCTTCAGAGTATTTATTAAACTCCATGGAATAATTAGCTCGACCTTGAGTTGCAGAACGCAAGGATGTTGCATAACCAAACATTTCAGATAGTGGTACATCTGCACGTATTAGTTTTCCTGCTGGACTATCTTCCATCCCTTCAAGAATACCTCGACGCCGATTTAAATCTCCCATGACATCTCCCATATAATCTTCAGGAGTGACCACTTCGACTTTCATCATAGGTTCCAATAAAACTGGAGCTGCATCTTTTGCACCATCACGTAATGCATATGAGCCTGCAATTTTAAATGCCATCTCATTAGAATCAACATCATGGTACGACCCATCAAATAATGTTGCTTTGATGTCTACCATAGGAAACCCTGCGATAACACCATTTTGCATTTGATCCTGAATACCTTTATCAACTGCACCAATGTATTCTTTGGGTACGGTTCCACCAACGACTTCATTAACAAATTCATAGCCATCATGTGGTTCAAGCTTCAACCAAACGTGGCCATACTGACCCCGCCCACCTGATTGACGAATAAACTTCCCTTCAACTTCTACAGATTTCTTAATCGTTTCACGATAGGATACCTGTGGAGCACCTACATTAGCATCAACGCTAAATTCACGTTGCATCCGATCTACAATGATATCCAGATGAAGTTCACCCATACCTGAGATAATGGTTTGTCCAGATTCTTCATCAGTATGTACTTTGAAAGAGGGGTCTTCATGTGCCAATTTTCCAAGAGCGATTGCCATTTTTTCCTGATCTGCTTGAGTTTTTGGCTCAACAGCAACAGAAATCACAGGCTCTGGGAACTCCATTCTTTCTAAAGTAATAATGTCACTTTGTGCACAAAGTGTATCACCTGTGGTGACATCTTTAAGCCCAACGGCCGCAGCAATATCACCTGCATGTACTTCTTTAATTTCTTCACGAGAATTGGAATGCATTTGTAATATACGACCAATGCGTTCTTTCTTCCCTTTTACCGAGTTATATAACATATCACCCGATTTCAAGATACCTGAATACACTCTAAAGAATGTCAATGTACCAACAAATGGGTCTGTTGCTATTTTAAAAGCGAGAGCTGCAAACGGTTCGTCATCTGATGCTTCACGATGTGCTTCTGTTTCATCTTTATCATCAAGAATACCATTTATCGCTTTTACTTCTGTTGGTGACGGTAAATAATTCACAATGCCATCGAGCATCGCTTGTACACCAATATTTTTAAAAGCACTGCCACAACATACAGGCACTATTTCAGTGGTCAGACAACGTTCGCGTATTCCCTGATGAATTTCTTCTTCGGATAAATTTCCTTCTTCCAGATATTTATCCATTAATTCTTCATTGGCTTCTGCTGCAGCTTCAAGCAGGTTTTCACGCCATTCATTACTCAGGTCTATCATATCGGCTGGAATATCTTCCGCCTGATAATTAATCCCCATATTTTCTTTTTCCCAGTAGATGGCTTTCATCCTTACCAGGTCAATAATCCCTTTAAACTCTTCTTCCGCACCAATGGCTAATTGAAGAGGTATTGGATTTGCACCAAGACGACTTTTGATTTGCTCAACTACTCGTAAGAAGTCTGCTCCTGAACGGTCCATTTTATTAACAAATGCCATTCTTGGAACTTCATATTTATTTGCCTGGCGCCATACGGTTTCAGACTGGGGTTCAACACCACCTACTGCACAAAAAACTCCAACAGCACCATCAAGAACACGTAATGAACGCTCTACTTCAATGGTGAAATCAACATGTCCCGGGGTGTCAATAATATTGATGCGATGTTCATCAAATTGCTTGTCCATCCCTTGCCAAAAACAGGTTGTTGCTGCAGAGGTAATTGTAATACCTCGCTCCTGTTCCTGTTCCATCCAGTCCATAGTGGCTGCACCATCGTGAACTTCACCAATTTTATGTGAAACTCCCGTGTAGTACAGTACGCGTTCAGTCGTTGTAGTTTTACCTGCATCAATGTGGGCCATGATACCTACATTACGGTAACGACTAATCGGTGTTTTACGTGCCACTTCTAAAAAACCTCTTAGGATTTAGTATGTTCTGAATAGTTTAAAATTTTCGCCTGCAGGTAACTAATGCAAATTAACTACCTCAGGACTTTATGTCGCTGTTCACTTTAATGATGGTTAAAACTTCTTACCAACGGTAGTGAGCGAATGCCTTGTTTGCTTCTGCCATACGGTGCGTATCTTCACGCTTCTTAACCGCAGAACCTTTATTTTCAAGTGCATCCATCATTTCGCCTGCTAATCTACGACCCATGGATTTTTCACCACGTTTTCTAGACGCATCAACTAACCAACGCATACCTAGTGTTGCTTGACGCTCACTACGTACTTCAA
>JAPHSW010000244.1 GCA_026196615.1 Gammaproteobacteria bacterium
ATAAGGCTCCTTATTATTACCTGCCATTTTTTTCTCCTTTAATTGCTAATCTGGAATCATGGACCAGCCAGGTTTCAGTTGTGCCTGATACATGAACATATGATGCAGAGCATATTTCATCCAATGACCTGCAAGACCAATTTCTCCATAGGTAATACTCATATCACGTCCATACACAGGATATTTTTCATAATCAGGAACGACAGGATAAACAGTCATCGTTGCTGCTGTTCCCTTAAATAAATTCATACCTGTGGAAGCCACACATGCCGCACCCATTTCTGACATTGATGCCGTATGTGTTGGGCTTTCTGAACCATTGATCATATCTCGAATACTCAATGCTACAGCCTTACCAATATTAGCGGAAGGCATACCCGTACGTGGTGGTGTTGGATTAATTGGTGTGCCATTAGCACTTTGCATTGGTTTACTGATCAGATGTGGCGGTGCAAAAGCAATACCTGCAGCAAAAATATTCTTATAAAATGGTGTTTGATAAGTCCTTGGCCAATCCGATGCATGCCACTCATCATATGGTTTGGGTCTATAATCACCATCTACTTTCATCAGTGCATTGGGTGCAAATAATTTATCTGTAATATCTTCTCCAGCCTTATCAAAAGCTTTAAGGCCAACACCGGCAAAGGGGGGAATCAACATGGTAAAATCATAGTCAAGTTCATGATATTCCCCATCCAGGGTTTCATAATGAATTTTATCTTTTTCTACTTTTGTAACATGGGCTCGTGTTATCCACTCCATTCCACGCTCAACCATCAGTGATTCAGAAAAAACCTTGCCATTGGTAATATAACCACCACGGGTTAAATGAATTCCCCCCATACCAAAATCACCCAATTCATATTCATTACTCAACCAGATAAGACGTGCTTTATCACGCACTTTGGCCTCACGTAGAGTATGTTCAACATTATATATGTATTCAAAAGCCGCCCCCTGACAGGTACACATACCATGCCCAGTACCAATTACAAATGTTTTGGTTTTACCTGATTTCATTTCTATAATCATTTTTTGCAGCCATTTATTTGCTTCAACGGCATGTTGAGGAGTACAAACCGAAGCACTGAAACCATTTTCAGGTCCCAAGCCTTCCGTGGCGGCAAAATTCAGTTTTGGACCAGTCGCATTAACCAGATAATCATATTCTATTGTATCAACATCATCTATTTTTAAAGGATCAGTATATTGAACAGTCACATAAGGTGTTTCAGTTTTTTCACCGCCTTCAGGATGAATAGAAAGCGCTTTTGCCTGACAAAAATGAACACCTAATTTTTTATAAACCGGCGCCAATTCAAAAGTCACTTGTTCAGGCTTCATTTCACCAACACCTACCCAAATATTTGATGGAATCCAATTCCATTTACTATTAGGTGTGACAATAATTATCTCATGCTCTTTTGGTAATAAGCGGCCAAGATATCGAGCAGCAGTATGACCTGCAACACCTGCACCAAGAATAACTATTCGAGCCATGGTTTTCTCCTTTAAATAATTTTTTGTGTTTTGACTTTCCGTACAGGTTTAACGAGTCATTACAACTTTTTGATACAAACCACCAAAAAGAGTCTCTTTTTTTATCTTTCTGGGCCTTAAGCCTGCTGGCGCCCAGTCAATAATTTCTTTGTTCCAAACCCCTAATGCAAACGGCTCCAAAACACTTAGAATAGGAAACATAATATATCGAAAAGGATTGGCCCAATGTGGTCGGTGATAATCAACAAAAATAACTTTACCTCCAGGCTTTACCACACGCATGGCTTCTTCAACGGTTTTTGCACGAACAGTTTCTGGCTGTTCATGTAAAAGAAAAAAAACCACAACATTGTCGAATTGCTCTTCTTCAAATTTCAAACTGGTTGAATCCTGATGATGCAAAAAAACATTGGCATGCTCTTTTAACTTTTTATTAGCATTTTCAATCTGGACTGGTGCAACATCCACAATGTGCAGCTCACTTTCGATATCTAAGCGAGTGGCCATCTGTTGAGAAAAATCACCATAAACACAGGCAACTTGAAGATTCTTCCCTTTTATTGGTTGACCAATAGCATCCAATGCTGCATTTCTAAGTCGACTAAAATTGCCCCATAAAATTAAATTAACCAGCCATTGTCTTTCAAAAATCTGTACTGAAGTTGGATGTACATACGCCCACCAATAAGTTTCTTGTAAATAATTGGGTACTTTCAATTCTTGAGATTTTTTATGATCATCGAATGCTTTATAATTTGATGCCACATCAACAACACTATTTTCATGCATGGCTTATACTCTCGTTCATAAGTTAAATTTGTTTACAGCACTGCTCAACAAGCTTTCATGTCGATACAGTAACAGTCTTAGCCGTTGTCATTTCATCCAGCTCACTGGCATTTCCAACCCCCTGATTAATATTTTTATGTTTGCCAATACGTCCTAATTCAATTTCAATGGCTACTTTTACCAAAATCGTGAAGATAAAAGCACCAATGGCATAAATTCCAACTGACACACCAAGCTCTCTAAGGGTTGGAGTGTATTCAAAAATTTCACCCAAAGGTGTAGGAATAAAACCAGTCACTACCAGTCCCATTCCCTTTTCAATCCAGATCCCAATGAAACCCAAAACACAGGCAATATTTAAAGTGACCATATTGTTTCTGGTTTTATGAACCATCAATAAAACCAATGCCGTAAGATTAAGAGCCACTGAGGTCCATATCCATGACTTAAGACCATCAAAACCATCCAGACCTAAAAACAAATAATGCATGGATGCGGCATGTGCTCCCTCAAAGTAAAAATCAGTAAAGAGTTCTGCTGCAACAAAATAAAGGCTGATTTGCATTGCAATAGCCATGATAATGGCCAGCATTTTGATAACACCCTGGCTAACGGGATAGTCGGTATAACGACGTACTAATTGCAAAATAATAATCATCAGTGCTGGACCTGCAGTAAAAGCAGATGAAATAAAGCGTGGGGCCATCAATGATGTATGCCAAAATGGACGAGCAACATTTGATGAAAGTAACCATGCCGTTACGGTATGAATCGAAATTGCCCAGAAGCAAGTAATTACAACCCAGAAAAAATATTTTCTTATAGGTGCTTCCTTACCCTGATAGTGTTTAAAAAGAATGTACATAGGAATAAACAAGTTCAAAAAAAGATAACCATTAAGTACAACGATATCCCAGGCAAGCATAGAATGAGGCCAATTAAATTTTCCCAATCCAGGTATCACATGCCATGCCCTATCTATTCGTCCAATATCCACAGCAACAAATCCCATAGAAACCACAACAGCAGATAAAGCCATTGCTTCACCAATGACAACAACTGATTTAACCTCTTTGCGATGAAAAATGTAGGCAGGTACCGTTAACAATACCCCCGCAGCAGCAATACCAACAAAAAAAGCAAAATTGGCAATATAAAATCCCCAGGATACCTGGTCACTCAAACCAGTAATGACCAGGCCATCTCGTAGCTGAAAGAAGTAATTCCATGCAGTAATACCCATTAAAAACAAAAGAAAGGACATCCATAAATAGTATAATGCCCCCCCTCTAAAGGCAGTCTTCATCCCGTCAACTATAAAAGCAAAAAATATCTTCATGTCCTTGCCCTCGCTTCATCTGTGAAGTACCAGAATTTTGGTTCAGTTCCCAGTTCTTCTTTTAAACGAAAAACGGTTTTATTCTCAAGAATCCAGCGAATTTCACTATCAGGATCAAGTAAATTTCCAAAAACTCTGGCACCTGTTGGACAAGCTTCCATACAGGCAGGTTGACGTCCTTTTCGAGTACGCTGAGTGCAAAAATGACACTTTTCAACAACCCCTTTCATACGGGGACGATTACCCAGATAATTTGTATTTGGATTGAGATCTTCAGCAGCTATCTGAGGCTCAGTCCAATTAAAATGTCGAGCCCAATAAGGACAAGCTGACATACACATACGACAGCCAATACACCAGTTGTAGTCAATCACAACAATACCGTCTTTATCCATCCAGGTTGCTTCAACAGGACAAGCTTTAACACAAGGTGCGTTATCACACTGCTGACATTGCACTGGTAAATAATATTTACCTTTCACTGGTACTGTAGCCGGATCATAATAATGTTCTGAGTGTTCCAAATTTGAATCACCCTCATCCATTTCAAGAACACGTATATATTGAACCTGGGAATCACGCCCCTGATTGTTTTCTCTAATGCAACCTTCTACACACTCACGGTATCCCCGACACTTTGAGAGATTTAAAGCATAACCAAAATAGGTATCAGGCATTGGTTTAGTATCTTCACAATGAATATCTATCCCAAACTTTCGTTTTGCTTTACGTTTAATTCTATCCAGCGCTTCTGTCATCTCTTCATCTGACATCCGTGTATAATGATCTTGAAATAAATCGCCCATGGCATCCATGAAACTGGAACCACCCCATGAAGGTTCCGTTTTAGTTGCTTCTACCGCTACAGAAACTCCAGTAGTTGCAGCAACACCTGTTGCACCAACCATTCCCAAACGTTTAAAAAAATGTCGCCGTGCAAGATCAGGATTACTCTCCTGCTCTTGTGAACCAGGAGTTTGTATATTGGTATCCGGGAGTTGTTTATCAGTCATTTTTTTTCTCCATTTTTTCTTGAGGCTTATGACGCTCCCATAGTTTGAGACTCAAATGTTTATCTTTATCTTTCATGGGCTCAAGACCTGCCCTAACAGGTGGTTTAGGCTGTGGTTTTCTTTCCATAAAAGGAGGTTGATGTGGATTATGGCAATGAGTACAGTTGTATCTGATTTTATCTCCCTTCCAAAAATAGGCACGTTTTCCATGAGCTCCGTAATACCAGTCTTTTTGTCGATTAGAATGACATTGTCCACACACTTTCCAGGAATCATTAAAATCAACCTTAGTATCACGTACTGTACGTAAATGATCTCGATCTTTTGGGTCATGACAAGTTAAACACCATAATCTACCTTCACCATGTTTCAGTGAGACTTCATGCACAGGTGCAAGAACTCTTGGTGTTTCATTTGTTTCCCAGTTTTCATGGCATTGCGAACAAGGGTAAAATGTCAGATGGTCTTTACGTGGAGGAACAGTTGGTGGAGACTGATCAGCATATTGTTCAAAATGACTCTCAGGCATCGTTCCCGAATTATAAATTATACTCTTCGTAGCAACCTGAGGAATGAGTTGTATATCCTCTTCAGCACTCAGCCAAAAAGCTTTTTCTTGCGCATACGCTGATTGTGATAGCTGAGCTGAAAATAATATCAGCGGTAAAAGCCCATATATTTTTTTATAGATAAACATCCTTTATTCCTCCTGGGGATGTCGACATCGGATCATCGATATGATGTGAAATTCATTATTTTGATGAATAAAAGGCTGCCAGATTGACAATATCAGTTTCACTAAGCCCTTTGGCAATGGCAGCCATCATAGGATCATTGCGCCTATCATTTTTATAATCATTAACTGATTTTATTAAATAGCTTTGTACTTGCCCTGCAATACGAGGAAAAGCAGGTTGTCCATTAACAGCCTCTTTACCTTCCCCATTCAAACCATGGCAACCAATACAGATAACCGATCTTAATTTTCCTGCTTCTGGGTCAGCCTTTGTAATAAGCTCATCAGCAGCCATAAGTGAAGATGATAAAAATAGAATACAAGTGGCAATCCATTTCAAAACTGTTGATATTCCCATAGTTTTTTTCCTCAATAAGTGATCCTGTTTCGGAGTATAAACACAGAAAAACAGATTACACAAGCCATTGTTTTTTATGACAATTTGACAGGTCGCTCATGATTTTACTTATTATTTGCCTGACAATTTGACAGGTCGTCAGAGATAAAAAATAGTTCAAAAAAACTATTCAAAGTTGATTGAAGATGTTTTTTAAGAAATTTTTTATATAGTGAAAAGTTTTTAGAGGAAGGAATCTTATTGCTTATTAGCTTTATAAATATTTTTAGAATAAAAAATAATTTTATTTTTTAATCGTAACTCAATTAAAAAAATAGAAGAAAAATTATAAATCCAGCATAAATTTAATCATGTCATTTTGTCATAATAAACAATTATTCTTCAAAAAAATTTTTTATTATTTTGAAAAATGTGTTTAAAAATTTTAAATAAATAGAGAAGAAAGTTTTTTTATTATCTATGTTGAATTTAAAGTGATGAGTAAATTACTAAAGCAAGTTTTAATGAATATTTTAAAATTAACTATACAGTAAGTATGCGATTTCTTAAGTCAACGGCATCATTTTTGCAATGCTTTTGAAAATGAGATGCTCGGAAGATTATACTTTTTTCACCCTTTAAAGTATCAATAGTTCAAGCATCTCAAATAGCTACAATTATCACAACACAGATAGACTTTTACTATGAGTATTAAAAAAATGACCAGTGATGAAGCACTTGAATTAATAGTGATTCTTATCCGAAGGTTATTCTCCGATAAAATTCCACTAATGAAAAAATACCCTATAAAACGGCGCTTTGAAAAAGATTTATTTATTATACTTAAATTATTATCCGATAAACCATCATATAACATTGATCTTTATCCAATTTGGATTCAGCGACTTGTTTATGAAATGCTCACCCAATATGTCATGTTTTATAGTTTGAAAGCAGGACAAAATCTTAATATTGATGTTATTAAAAATATGAGTGATGATGATAAAATTTCATCAATTCTTCGACATGAAATTATCCCCAATTCATGGCCTTACCCTCAGTCAGTTCCATTATAAGTGCCCGATAAAAGCTTTAACCTGTATGCTTAGTAGAGCTATTATTAATGTAGAAAAATAAAATAAGTTAATCCTCCCCCTAGTGCTAAACCAGTAAAAAAAGGATGGGTTGTTAACCAGAGAATGGGGAATGAGACAAAGCGAGCAATTGAAAAAAATGAACTTAAAAGCTGTGGTTTTTTGACAGGACTTTCCCAATTAAAATCAATTAAAGCACTGATAAAATCCTGCTCAACACATCCCTCTAAACTAAAAATATGAATATCATCACATGCACTACGTGCAAGTCTTAAATCTCTTGAAAATTCATCCCAGTTCAAGGGTGGGTGATCCATACCATCTAATTCTACGCCACCACCTGTTGAACCTACAGCAACAGAATCTGCACCACAGGCATAATTACAGAGTACTGCTGCACCATAAGGTCGAAAAAAACTGGAATAGAGCATTAAGACTCGGCGATTTGCAGGAACATCCGTAACACCCAGCAAACGTCCAAACAGACAAGAACCAGCCTTACGATCATCTTCCATAAATAAAAACTCATAGCTATCAACTGAATAGCCGTCATTTTTCATTTTACTGACTAACGTGTGATATATCTTACAGGCATCATCAAAATATTTCTTTTTAAACATTCGTTTAAATAAGATTGGAATAAATCGCAATTTATCAGAAAGCAGGCATTGAAATTCACTGATATCGGGTTCGATATCCACTCCCAAACCTTCCCAAAATAAATTATGATGTTCAGTCCATTCAAGAAACTCTTCATATCCAGAAATTGCCTGACTGGCATTTGTCATATTATACCAGTAGCCCTGTTCTTTTGAGAGTAACTGCCAGGCAATCACCGGAATATTATTGTTATTTAACAGTCGTACAATACGAGCCCGTTCATCACTAAAATCAACAATACCAAGGCTAATAGTTGCATTTAATGTTTTTAACTGATTTATAAGATCAGGATTTGAAAACAACAACACCAGCTCATCACTGTATAGCTCACAAAAGAAAGTCAGTTTATTGGGGGCACCCACTTGCATTGTCTATTACAAGGCCAATTGCATTAAAAATGATTGTCTTGGAAACTGAATAAGCTCAATATCACAGATGCGAGAATGATCTGCAAGAGTATCAGCCTGGTATATGGCAATGGGAAGAATAATGGCATTGGGCCAATCAATGGAGAAAAACTCTGCCAACCATTGTCGACGTTCATACTGAGTTTTAGTACATAATAATGCTTCTACATTATGAACAACTAAACCTGATTTTTTTGATTCATTCAGTAAAGTGTTCGTCATTGAATCCAGATGGATATTGCCAGCATTCCAACCTTCTGACAACATTGTACTTTCACGATAATCAAAAAAATTTAAACCTAAATAGTGAGATAATGCTTTGGAGAGATCTGGACGGTATTCTGGAAATAATATTTGATAAGGACCTGTAGCATGGTGTTGTTCATACACTTCTTTAATTAAATCCAACCATTTTCTATGTTCCGACATTGCTGCATTAGACATGAAATCACCTTAATATAAACTCTAGTTTAATGTTCATGTTTTGTAACAGCAAGATACATACCAACACAGAAAAAATAAACTATTAGACTCCTTCTGTATCAACCTTTTTAGTTTTATCGGTTGAACGACGATAGTGTTCAGATTGATTTTTAGAAACTTCTTCAGACAATTCATATTTACTGATAAGACGATAAACATGACGTTCACTAATGCCCATAACCTGTGCTATCGTTGTACGATGTCCTGCATGTTTCTCCAATAATAATTTTAAATAAGATGCTTCAATTTCTTCAAGGGTGGGATCAGATCCTGGTGAAATATCCAGTTGAAAACCATTTTTTGACTGTTCACAGCTTCTTAGATTCAAGTGTTGTCCACGAATTATTTTACTCTTACGCGATAAGATAATTGCTCTTTCCATCATATTTTTTAACTCACGAACATTACCGGGCCAATCATAGGCAATGAGTTTTCGCATAGCTTCTTTAGCCACTGTTTTTTTCACACACATAGAAAAATTATGATTACGAATAAAATGATCAACTAGAAAGGGAATATCATCACGTCTTTCTCGCAGAGGTGGATTATAGATACTAAAAGCATCCAAACGATAATAAAGATCCGCTCTGAATTCTTCTGTTTCAGACATCTTTTTTAAATCTCGATTAGTAGCTGCTACGATTCTTACATCTGAAAAAAGATCACGAGTTCCTCCCACACGTCTGAACTTACCTGTTTCTAAAACACGAAGTAATTTTGCCTGAATAACAGGAGGGATTTCACCAATTTCATCTAGAAATAAGGTGCCTCCTGAAGCGCCTTCAATCAGGCCTTTTTTCTTCCCTTGAGCGCCGGTAAAAGCCCCTTTTTCATGACCGAACAACTCAGATTCAAACAAGTTTTCCTGTAATGTACAGCAATCCACTGCTACGAAATTTTTCTCAGCACGATTACTTTGATCATGAATGGCTCTTGCAACCAGCTCTTTGCCTGAACCACTTTCACCCAAAACCAATACCGTCATATCACTCGGTGCAACTGCATCAATCAATTCTTTGGTTTGTTCCAAAGCAGGACTTTGTCCAATCATAAAAGGATGCTTGTCATTTTGTGCTTTCATGCGTGATTTGCAGAACTTGTGATCAGCTTCCAAAGCCGCAGCTTCCAGGACTCGTTGCACTGTTAACGTCAGTTCTTCAGGACTCACAGGCTTAGTCAGATAATCTGCTGCTCCAGCCTGAATAGCTTCCACTGCATTCTGCACAGTACCATAAGCAGTGAGAACAATCACAGGATGTGATTCAATCAGCATAGGAAGTTCACTCATACAGTCTCCATCAGGAAGACGCATATCTGAAATGATTAAATTTGGTTCATTCTTACTAAGATATTCTCTGGCATAACCAAAGCTATTCACCCCAAAGGCAGTATGTCCCATACCATTCAATTGATGTACTACCATCTGATTCAGCAAATCATCATCTTCAATAACAAGTATTCTGGCATTCATTATTTCAACCTCTCTATGGATGCTTCCGGTATTTTCAAAATAAAGCAGCTCCCTATTCCTAATTCACTCTTCACTTCTAACGAGCCTTCACAGCTTTTTACTATGGCTTGAGAAATAGGTAGACCTAGTCCTGTACCATGTATATTATCTGCACGTCGACTAAAAAAGGGCATAAAAATGCTCATTAGGTTTTCTTCCGATATTCCAATACCATTATCCTCAAAGCGAACAACAACCATTCCTTCTTCAACTGTACCAGTGATTTTAAGTTGTCCACCTGAAGGCATGGCATGAAACGCATTTTGTACTAGATTCAAGATCAGCATGCGCATCTCACTCTCACTGGCAAAACAACGTAAAGGTTGATCTGAAAATGATTCAGTGACTTCAATGGACGACTGTTCAGCATCCCATTTCACCAGACAAAGAATGTCTTTTATTGCTTTATGAATATCAACTAACTCCTGCTGCCCTAATGGAGTTGCACTGAGACGTAATAAGCGTTCAGTCATATTAATACATTGTTCCATCGACTTTGAAGCAACATCCAGATAACTGCTAATTTCAGGTGAGCGTCTTTCTTTATCACTATGAGCTCGTCTTTCATTCTCAAGTGTTTTGTTCAGTGAGTTCAACGCTAATTTCATGGAACTCATTGGATTGTATATTTCATGAGCGACATTGGCAGCAAGACGGCCTAGTTCTGACAAACGCTGTTCATGAGTAAATCTAACTTCTTGACTGAGATCGCGAATAGATTCAACTAAAAGTGTTTTCTCTACCCCATTTTCAACAATGTCCATCGGTGCAGCAAAAATCTCAACATCAAGAAAACTACCATCACATTGATGATGACGACGAATGACCTTAAAGGGCTTACCCGTTTTTTGAATTTCTTTTAAAGTACAATTCATTAACTCTGAAGGACAGGGAGTATCTCGTCCCTGTGTGGCAACGTAACATTTTTCTCCAACCCACAATTGTCCTGCACATCCTGTCTGTTCTCGAAATGCCTGGTTCACCAACAGCATATTGTAATTATCATCAATAATACGTAAACCATCAGGAATAGCATCTACCATTGCTTGAAGAAAGATTTGTTCTTCCTCCAATTTACGCATACTGGACTGGAGGTTAGAAGCCATTAAATTGAAGGTTTCTCCCAGGACTGACAACTCATCATTACCGGGTAATTCAACTCGGGTATCCAACTGACCGTTTGCAAGAGAGTGGCTGGCATGACTCAAAGTATTCACTGATTGTAAAATGAAACGGCGAATAAACCACCATCCACCAAGCAAATTAATTATGACGATTAAAGCACCTGCACCCATAAGAATTAGGGTCGTATTTCGTGCCTTATGACGAATAGATGAAGCGTCATAATCCACCAGTAGAATGCCATTAACTGGATTTTTATCCACGAGGCCGTGACATTCCTGGCACTTTGGTTTGTTATGTACGGGTTTAATACTGCGAAGAACTTCAACACCCTGTTCATTCTGAAGAAAATTGGTTTGCGGTTGTAAAACATTAATCCATTCGCCATTCAATATCTTATCAATATGTCCTGGATGACTGGAAAAACGGACCCGTCCCTTAGGATTGATGATCATCACACTATTGATGTTCGTTTGCTGGCCTAAACGCTTCACAATAATAGCTAAGCCTTCTAAATCACGTTTCAGCATAGCATTTTCTAATGAAGACTGGAGCAGATTATTTACATCAAGAGCCGCCTGAGAACGTTCCTCTTCTAATTCAGATTGATAGAAAGTTAAAAACAATCCAAAAAATACAAGGGAGCTGATTACAAAACCACTGATCGTGGCTAATGTAAATTTGTAATTGAGATTTCTTACTAACCTATTCATGATGTACATTCTCTCAAACACATCAATCATGCACTTCTGATGTGCTACTACACTAGGAATTTCCCACTAAGATCACAACCATTATACTGATGAAAAAAAATATATCTCTGACATTATGTCATGTCTGATAAAAAAAATAATAATTGATTTTCACAATTTGAAACAAGTCTACTTTTAATTGTACAAGTATCCATCATTTCTAAATGAATGGCGTATCTCTTGCTTTATTCCTCTAGTTAAGCAATTTTTCAATTCACTCTCAATGTAAGGAATAGACATGCAAAAAAGAACAATACGAATAAAGGGGCTTCTGAGCACATCCTTGTTTGCCTTTATCTGCAATACTTATGCTCAGGAATCCGTATCAAGCTATGAGAAATCTCTTATCAATAAAAATGAGTCCACAATACAATCACAGACACTTGTACAATCAAAAAGAAAAAGTGCAGAAACACCAATTAATTTTGATATGAATGCATTAAAAGATGAGCTTCAAACCCGAGGTTGGGATACTCAGCCCCAGACAGATGGTAGTTTAATTTTATTGCCTCAACAAACTTTGGATAATAAAAAAATCAAAAAAACAGATAAAAACACATCAGAAAAAACTCAGTGGCAACAACTCAAACAACAACTTCAAAATACCGGATGGTCTGCATTTCACGATACTGATGGCTCAATACATTTGACACCTCCTAATTCTCTCCATGTAAAGCAGTCAGAAGAAATCATCCAGAAGAATAGTAAGGCTCAAAACACTTTTAAAGATGCACAACAAAAGCTAAGAGACAATGGATGGAATGTCATCGAAAATTCTGACGGTAGTATTTTTATCTATCCTCCAAAGAATGCTGCTTCTAAAAAACTTTATTCTTGCCCAGGTATCCAACCAACAGTATCAGTTCCTTTACCTGTTGATAGTTGGCAGGAAGCACATGATATCGCTCAGGGATGGTTGCATAAAGAGTCTATTCCTAATAGTGCATTAGGAAAAATACGTAAAATATTCAATGTCTACATTGTGAGTATCGTTTCTGATAAAGCTCCCTATTCTCTAATGCACCAGATTGCGATCAAAAAAAATAATGGTGCAGTAATTGTTCTTAACTGACCCCTTTAGTCAGGATGAAAATCAACATCCTGACAAATTGTCATCGCCAATAAAAAACTGGAACAATCTTATACAAGCATTTGTTTTTAAAAATCATTTCACTATAAGTCTGACAATCAAAAAAATTATGTCAGTACATATTACTAAACTATAAACACGTCCCCTGACACAAAGTCAGGTTTTTATTTTCCAAAGAATCCAATCCTTCTAAAAAGTCTCATTTATTTTTTTATTATTCAGTATCTTACATTGTTTTTCATTGTACTGGCACAAGCGTTGCTATATGTCTTGCAGAAGTGATTACATCGAAATTAATACATAACGGACATGATAAGAGCGATACGACTTATGACAATGAATAAAAAATTCAAAATATTTTCAACACCCTTAACATTGTTTTTTTTGGTCTCTGCTATTCCTTCTTTAACAATGGCAGAAGATTATCCTGTCGCTGGAACTGCTCCCTGGCAACGACCAGTAAGCGCACCTGTCATCGAATGGGTACAACATGACCGTAGTTGGTATGAAAAGGCTTTGGTTGGAGTTGATGCACCTTATCCACGCAGTCTTTATTTTCTGGATAATCAGGGAAATTGGTACACACCTTTTACCCATCCTGGAATGATCGGTCCTTACGATATTCGTAAATGGCATAAATAAATCAAATCACTTGATAAACAATTTTTAGGTTCTGTGATTTAGGGGGAAAAATTCACTTATCACAAATCCTTTTAGCACCTGACTGGAATAGTACCAGTCAGAATTAATTTCCTGAGGAGGAAAACATGAAACTTCGAATGCAAACACTGAGCAAGCAAATCAAAAAAATTATGGGCGTTGCAGCTATTGTTGGTGCTGTTGCAGCCACTTCAGTTAGTGCCAATATGTCAGGAATGTATGGAATGCAAGGCATGGATGGTATGTCTGGTATGGGCGGTATGTCTGGTATGCAAGGCATGGGCGGTATGTCTG
>JAPHSW010000191.1 GCA_026196615.1 Gammaproteobacteria bacterium
GCGCCAGTCATTATTGTAATTCTTGGCGGCAATTGATTGCGTTGTGAGACAAAAGCACAGTAATAAACTGGCGATTAGGACTTTGGAAATTTTTAATTTCGTAATAGTCATTATCCAGCGTCTCTGGGTTAGATGTTTCAAATAGATTTCCTGTTAATCCTTGAACATTAATTATAAATCCAACCAAGCATTATAGTAGTTTTTTTTTAAATAGTTAATTAGAATTTAATAAAATATCAATATTGAGTTAATGAATGTTATGGAAATCTCTTGAATAGTGCTCATATCACAAAATCTCAAGTCATTCGCCGGATAAGTAGTGAAGCTAGAATAAAGGTGATCACTGTTATCAAACTGGCACTGATAAGTGGGTTTATATGATAGACAAGACCAAATTGGCCAGTGATTTTATTGGCGATTGTAAAAACAATACCAATAAATGCCCCAGTCATAAGACGAGTTCCTGCATTACTGGTACGTGAAGAGCTAAAAACAAAGGGAACTGATAATAGGAGCATGGCAGCAATAGAAAAAGGTTGAACCAACTTATTCCAAAATGCCAACCAATATTGGTTACTTTCAAGGTTATTAGCATCCAGATAACTTGAATAACGGTATAAACCTGCTGCGGATAAATGCTCTAAGCTTGAAATAATAACATCAACAAGCTCTAAATCCAGAAGGGTGGGCCAGCGAGCTTGCTCCATTTTGTTGGTAATAACTTTATCATTGGTTATAAAAGTCTGCTTAATGTTTTTTAAAATCCAGTCATCACCATCAAAGTGAGCACTTGCTGCCCATGTACTCACTTTAAGTGTTTTATCTTCCGCAAAGGTAAAAATACTAACATTCCCAAGTGTTTTATCCGATGTTATCGCATGAATTTTTGTATAAGTATTGCCATCGCGTACCCAAATAGCATCTTCTGATATCGTACTGGTTGAGCCTTTAGTTTTTGTAATCCAATGATTTTCAGCCATTTTTTCTGAAACAGGAATAATGTATTCCCCAAGGACAAATATAAAAGTAGCCAGTATGAATGCTGCTTTCATAACAGAAAATATGATTTTGGAAATGGATACACCAGCAGCGCGAATAGCAACCAGTTCATTACTACTGTTCAGTGTACCAAGCCCCATCATAGCACCTAGTAGTACAGAAAAAGGAAAGAGTTGATATAGACGTCTAGGTAACTCCAATAAGGTATAGTAAAAAGCATCCTGTATTGCAAAGGTGCCTTTTCCAACATATTTGAAGTTATCTGCTAATGCAATGAAGGTATATAAGGCTAAAATAATGAGCAAAAATAAAAGGGTCGAGTTAATAACAGTTTTAATAATATAGCGGTCAAGTATATTCATGTTCTTATTTTAGAGGTCTATAGCCAGCTTGCAACTTGATTAAAAAGAAAGCACATCAATAGTTCTTTTTTTTGTGGGAATGCAGTGAGAAGTCAGAGTGAGCCTGGTTTAATGACTGATTGTTTTAATTCCACTTGTAGCTGAAGCTAGATAACTTGCAACTTAAATGGTTGAGAAAGCGAGTAAACATCCAGATTATACTGATAAAAATGATTTGTAATGAAAGCAAGGCAAAAGATAATAACGTGACGATCATAGCAAAAAAACTGATAATGAATTGCCCAATTTTTCCTATTTTATTCGCCATATAATTTCTCTCTCAATAATTTTCAGAGCCTTCAGCTAGTTAAGTTTGCTGTTGTTAGTTTGCTTGGATTAATAATAATCAGTTAAGACAGTTGATTTTAGTTCTTTAATTATGAGTATAGCCTTAATATTTGGAAAATAATACAGTAAATTAGTGTTCATTTTATGTCCAATCCTAAGATTGGGATATATTTAATGTAAAAATTGTGGCTTGCTCAAGGTAAAAGGGTTAATTTCAGCATCAAACATTTGACCATCGCTTGCTTTCATTTGATAACTGCCTTGCATACTGCCTACTGGAGTATGAATAATGGTGCCACTGGTGTAAGTAAAATCTTCTCCAGGTTTTAAATAAGGATGTTCCCCTACTACTCCAGGACCTTTTACTTCCTGAGTTTTACCTTCAGCATCCGTAATAATCCAGTGACGTGAAATAAGTTGTACGGCTTCACTACCTTTGTTTAGCATATTAATGGTATATGAAAAAACATACCGATCATCATTTGGGGATGATTGCTCTTCTATATACTGCACTTTGACATCAATAGAAATGTTATATTTACTCGCACTGTGGTGAGACATTAGGTTTCCTGGTTAAGCGAAATAAAGAGATGTCAAAAATCATTCCAGAATTCTTGAGTAGGCTCTCGTGACAGCTGATATTTTATATTGGTTATGCTAAATCTTGTTGAAATGTATTAGGTCTAATGTCTTCATCATCCTGATTGTCAACATGTTCTTTTGCTTTTAAAACGGCTTCTTTTACTGAAGCATCCATTTCTGCTCGTTCACTGGTTGTTAGAAAAAAAGCCATATCAACATCGTGACGAACATACCGGGAAGGAAGCATATTTAAAGCAATACAAGCAATATCCTGAAGATAATCTTCATCTATATTTCTGATATCTTCAACGAATGTTTGAATCAACTCTCTGACAACAAGAGTTTCGTAATAATTGTGAATTGAATCAAAACGCATAGTGGCTCCAGCTGGGTTTTTATTAGTACTTTGAGCTTAGTATGGAATGGGTGAAAATCAAGTCCATTCATGTAATTAAACCTTGCAAGCAAGCTTTGTAAATAAAGCTATTGACGTAATTGAAAAGTGGGCTTGTTATCATGACTAATGAGTTTATACTTTAATAACCACTCATAGGTATCTTCTGCATCTTCATTAAACCAACGCTTTGCTGAACCAAGACGAAAGGTGTAACCCCAGTCATCCATATCTTTCATCATCAATTCTTGACTCATTTCAGGTAAATAGTCAGCTAATAATATTTGTAAATAACAGACACCATTTTCTTCGTCATAGTCACCTGCAGCGTCGGTATCTAATGATTGCCGTCTTTTAGCATCCATACAAATATAATGACAGGATTCATGTAGAGCAGAGTGAATTGGTGTATCACTTCGAACAAATAATTGGTTTTTAATAATACCGGCTTCGGGGTCTCCAAACCAGCTTCCTGGAATCGGTGAATCATCTTCTACCCAATTTATTTTGAGTTGATAGCGGGATAAAAGTGCTGTGAGGGATGATTTATCATTAAAATTACAAAAAAACATTATTTTTTCCAAAAAATAGTGGAATTTATAGAATATTGTATTACCCTAAGGTAAGATACGGTAAAAAGTTAAATTAAATTATATTAAAGGTTTTATAAGTTTTTGTTTGATAAGACTTTTGAATCATAAAAATTAATCAACAAAAACTTATAAAACCTTTAATATGATTTTATAAAAATAAAAAGGCAAGAAATATGAGGAAAAAACCTGATATTCTACTCTTATTGTCTGTACTAGTAGTTTCTGGTGTGATTATCAGCCACTTTGTCGTTATTGAAAAATCTGATAAAACAACAGCAAATTTATCTTTACATAATACTCATGATTCAACACTCCAAACTAAAGCAATGACGAAAATTCGTCCAAATGAAGTTCGCCTGACTAAGCTGAATGCTCAAGAGTTAGTACGTATTGATTCGTCAAAGCAACAAATTCGTTAATCGATAGAGTTTCTGCACGTCTGCCAGGATCAATATCACATTGAGTAATTTGATCGGCACTTAATATTTTTTTCAAATTATTACGTAATGTCTTACGGCGTTGAGAAAATGCTGTTTTGGCAATAAATGAAAGATCGGCAGGTTTAGCATTGAGTTGAGTTCTTTTTTTACTTGTAGGAGCTAATTGCTCTCTTGGTGTGAGTCTGACGATTGCTGACTCAACTTTTGGTGCAGGATCAAATGCCCCAGGGGGGACAATAAAAAGGAGTTCTGCATAGCATAAATATTGAACCAGAATACTTAAGCGGCCATAGGTTTTTGAACCTGGTGCCGCAGTCATGCGTTCGACCACCTCTTTTTGCAGCATAAAATGCATATCTTCAATAATACCGGCATTTTCCAATAAATGAAAAATGAGTGGTGTTGAAATATTATAGGGTAAATTCCCAACCAGTCTGAGTTTTTTTTGTGAGCCATTAGCTGGTGAAGAGTCATCAACGGGTAAAGAGTCATCAACGGGTAAAGAGTCATCAACGAGTAAAGGGGCATCAGCAGGTGAAACGTTTTCGGCCAACAAAGAAGAAAAATCAAATTTCAACGCATCAATATTATGCACTGTAAAATGCTCATATGCTGAAAATTGATCCTCAAGTATTGGAACCAGATCTCTATCCAGTTCTATCACATCTAATTTTCCTGCCTCAGTAACTAAATGTTCTGTTAAAGCCCCTTTTCCTGGACCGATTTCAACAAGATGTTGATTGCCAGTTGCAGCAATAGAAGAAAGAATATGTTCAATCACATTGGGATCGTGTAAAAAATTCTGCCCAAATCGCTTTCTGGCTTTATGATGTAATGGATTAACCATATAAATCTCGTAATTTGAGGTCGTTAGAAAAAATCTTTTCACAGAAGATACTGAAGTGATATAAGTGTGTTTATCGGCATTATTATACACCATTAAAGAGACCAGTTATTACTTTTGGTTGAAAATTGTCCACTAAATATGAATGCCGGAGGTAGAATAAATAAAATGATTAGCTTAAACTCAAACCATCGATAAACATAAAGATCCTTTTAATATAATTTACGATAATGATTAAATCCCTATCACCAGAAATTGCAAGTATTGTCCTTAGTAATATCAAAGATGGTATTATGGTGACCGATCCTAATAATGAAATTGTATTTGTTAATAAAGCTTTTTCTAAAGTCACAGGTTATTCAGAGCAAGAAGTGGTAGGTTGCAACCCCAATCTGTTAAATTCTGGTCGTCATGATGAACAATTTTTCACAGAAATGTGGAATACACTTGATAAAACAGGCCATTGGAAGGGTGAGATTTGGGATAAAAGAAAAAATGGAGATGTTTATTTAGAGTTTTTATCGATTAGTGCAATCAAAAACTCTGAAGGAAAAATAGAGCATTTTGTTGCAGTATTTACTGATATTAATGAAAAACGTAAAGCAGAACAGCAGCTTGATCGAGCCGCTCTATATGATGTATTAACAGACTTACCAAACCGTGTTCAAACCATTCATTATCTGCAAAATAAGCTGATTATTTCAAGACGTGAGCATAAATTATTAGCAGTAATCATGTTGGATTTAGATGACTTTAAATCAACAAATGATAAATTTGGTCATGATTTAGGTGATAGGTTATTGATTGTTATTGCACAACGATTGCAAAGACTGATACGTAGTACTGATATGGTCGGGCGCTTGGGAGGGGATGAATTTGCAATTATTTTATCTGATTTAAATAATTTTGATGAAGTTGAACAAATGACCAGTCGGATAAATAGTCTGGTTGCTTCCTCAATAATGGTGGATGGGAAAAAATATAAACTCACCACTTCACTTGGTATTACTTTATTTCCTTTTGATGATTCTGATGCAGAAATGCTCTTAAGGCATGCAGATCAGGCCATGTATAAGGCAAAAGATAATGGAAAAAATCAATGCCACTTATTTGATGTTGAAAAAGATCAACAAGCTCAAACTCGTAGAGAACTCTTGCAAGAACTGTCCTCTGCACTTAAAAATGATGAACTGGTTTTATTTTATCAACCCAAAGTGAATATGCGTACGGGTTCTTTTATTGGCGTAGAAGCTCTTATTCGATGGCAACATCCAGAAAAAGGACTAATTGGGCCAGGTCATTTTTTACCCCATGTTGAATACCATGATCTTATTATTGAAATTGGAGAGTGGGTGATTCGTAAGGCTTTAACACAGCTTGCTTTTTGGCTTGCTAATGGATTGCGGATTACAGTGAGTGTCAATATTTCTGCGCGACAAATTTTACAACATGATTTTGTTTCTTTATTGAAAGAAATATTGAGTGAATTTCCAGAAATTCCTTTAGAACTTCTAGAATTAGAGATTCTAGAATCTGCTGCTTTAGAAAATACTGATCATGTTGCCAGAGTAATTGAACAGTGCCGAAAAATTGGAATTCACTTTGCATTGGATGATTTTGGAACGGGTTATGCTTCTTTGTCATACTTAAGAGATATTCCAGCGGATGTATTAAAAATTGATCAGTCATTTGTTTTTAATCTTCTAGAAAAAAGAAAAGATCTTGCTCTGGTTGAAGGTATTATTGGTTTGGCCACTGCATTTCAACGAACTGTTATTGCAGAAGGGATAGAAAAAACAGAGCAAGGAGTGTTGCTTATGCGTCTAGGCTGTGACTTAGGTCAGGGGTTTGGTATTGCAAAGCCAATGCCTGCTGACAATATTCTTGTATGGGCAGGTAATTATCAGCCAGATCAAGAATGGTCAATCTGGGCTGATACAAGTTGGGAGATCAGTGATTTTCCACTGCTAGTTGCGCAACACGATCATATTAACTGGGTCAGAAATGTTCTTTTGTATATTGAAGGAAAAACCAATAGTGTAAACCAAAAAATATTAGTGAATCACCATGAGTGTCGTTTTGGTCATTGGTATTATGATTATGGTATGCAACGATATAAACATATTGAAACTTTTTTAGAGATTGAGCCAATACATATTTCCATCCATCATTTAGGATATCAAATAGTTAAGTTATGTGATGGAGGTAATGAGAGGCAAGCAAAAGAAAAAGCAAGTATTTTACTTCAATTAAAGGATCAAATTCTTGAAAAGCTTGCAGCTTTGCAAAAAAAGGTTGTTTCTTCCCAGTAGTTTTTTCTATTAATTTTTAGTGAGTGGCTTTTGTTGCCTTGACCATTTGTCGGGCAACTTGTATCGCATAATTTAAACTGCCGGTACTGGCTTCCCCTGTACCAGCAAGATCCAGTGCTGTACCATGATCAACTGATGTGCGGATAATTGGTAAGCCTAAAGTAACGTTAACAGCCTGCCCAAAGCCTTGATATTTGAGAACGGGTAAGCCTTGATCATGATACATTGCCAGGACAGCATCAGCTTGTTCCAATTTCTTTTTAGAAAACAAAGTATCAGCAGGTAATGGGCCTGTTAAGTTAAATCCATCAGCTTTTAGTTGTTCTATGAGAGGAATCATAATATCTAATTCTTCTCTACCTAAATGACCATCTTCTCCTGCATGGGGGTTCAAACCACAGATTAAAATATGAGGAGAAACAAGTCCATATTTGGTCTTGAGATCATGGTTTAAAATCGTTAGCACCTGGCGTAAACTGTCTTGTGTTATAGCCTTTGCTACCTCTTTTAGAGGAAGGTGTGTTGTGGCCAAAGCTACTCTCATTTCATCAGTTGCCAGCATCATAACAACTTTTTGAGTTGATGTTTTCTCAGCAAGATATTCTGTATGTCCTGTGAAAGGGATACCGGCATCATTAATAATACCTTTATGAATTGGACCTGTGAGCATTGCATCAAACGTTTTGTTAAGGCAGCCTTGAACAGCAAGATCTAATGTTTTCAAGATGTAAGATGCATTGTTTACATTTAATGAGCCAGGTATAGCGACTTCTGGAAGAGTGACAGGTGAATAATATAAAGTACCTAAACCTGATTTTGATTCAGGTGTATATCGAGAGTCTTCGTTAAACTCAATGAGCTTGAGTGGTTTACCTAATAACTTGGCACGTTCTCTAAGCATATCAGGATCAGCAAGCAGTATCATTTGAAAGTCATGTTTGCATTGAGCATATTCAATGCAGAGATCAGGACCAATGCCTGCAGGCTCTCCTGGTGTAATGGCAAGTTTATCCATTATGCTCTCGATCTCTTTATGTGTTTAAAACTTTAGGTATTATCAAGACGAATTTCGACAAAAGCTTCATCACGGATTCTGCGATAGAAGGCATTTTTTTGCTCTGAGACTTTGCGCGCTTTCAAGGCTTCGCGAGCTCTTTCTTTAATGAGCTCATCAGCATCATCATGAGTCCTTCGTCCTAAGACTTCGATAATGTGGTAACCAAAATTGGTTTGAATTACTTCACTAATCTCTCCTGGTTGTAATTTATCCATTGCTTCTTCAAAAGGAGCAACCATTGTACCAGGTTTTGACCAACCTAAATCTCCACCTCGAGTTGCAGATGAGGTATCTTCTGAGTAGGCTTTTGCCATAGTA
>JAPHSW010000108.1 GCA_026196615.1 Gammaproteobacteria bacterium
CACAGAGTTGATTTTCCAAGTTGACATCTCTTGGTTTAATTGGATATGGTGGAGGTTGATTTCGGACCATCAACAATTCAACTTTTAGTTTCTTTACCTCATCATCAATTTTTTCTTCTAATGGTTCAAGATAGGATGAGTTTAATAATAAATCTCCAACCCAATGAAGCTCATCATCATGAAATGTATCCGCAATCCAGAACTTTTGTTTTAATCCGCCATGAGTATGTCCATATTTTGTATACAGTGATGCAGCTTCATCTAATGTAGGTATTCGCCAGTCACTATATCCCCCATAGTTTTTTTTATTCCATTCATCCAACTCTTTCATTGCTTCTTGGAAAGTTTTTTTATTACCTAGTTTCATCTTCCACATTAAATCTGTCACTTGATCTAAATGTGCATGAGTTTTATGTTTTTTATTGTCTGAATAAAAATGAACTGTTGACTCAAACTTATTTCTAAAACATCCATTGGAATGCGTATAACTATCATTAAAGTTGTAACGATAAATAATTTCCTGGTAACCTTTTTCATCAACCATTTTGGGTTTATTTCTCAGTGAAATATGTTGATTTTTTTCTGGCCATTTAAGATCTAAGAATTCAGTAGAAAGTCCTCCTTTGTTACGGATGTACTCAAGCTTCATACAATCAACTGCAACTTGTCTTTCTCTGTTAACAGATGGTTTAGCATCTTCATACATTTTTTTATCACCAACAATACGAATTCCTTGCTTTGCATAGACAGTCTGTATTATCAAAACAAAACTAAGACAGACTATTACTATAAATAAGTTATTTTTCATCTTTTATCTCAATTAAATTGTTATAAGCAATTTCTTCATCTTGTTTTAGCTTCTCTGAAGATGTTATTAAATTGGCAATATATTGTTTGTTAACTCTAACAGGTATATGTTGATGCGGAGGAACAAGCTTCCCTATTTGATTACTGACCAGCTCTTGTTTTTCTGACCAATTTTTAAACACTTCCCAGCTCTTTTTGGATGTGCTCACTTGATACCACCAATTATCAACAGTTTTTTCTGAAGACTCTTGAGATTCATTAATTTCAATTGTTTTTTTCTGTCCTGGAATTAAAACAACCGTCCCTGTTTGGAACGCCATATTATTTTTCACGGGATAACCAATATTATTGAGTTCCAAAATGCGGTTAATTTCTTTTTCCAGTCCCGCTTTTGCCACTTTCTGGTTTTCTTTGGATAGATTATCAAACTCTTTTTTTGAAAGGTAACCATCAACGGCAAGCACAGGATAATTATATCTGGCTAAGATTTCCCATGTAAGCACTTCTTTTCTATACTCAAGCTGTCCATTAATCCCAGTAATTTCCTTATAATACGTCCCATACTGAGCCGCCAGTTCTTTAAGCGTTGACGGTTTTTTATGTGTATCTATAATAAATCGCTCATCACTGATATACGTTTTTTTAACTTTTTTTATTTTTTTAACAAAGGATGCAGGATGACTCAGAAAATATTCAAGTAATTCTAACCAATCAATATTTTCTGATAAAGCTAGTTTATTAAATTCCCTACTTTTTAAATCACTTGATTTAATTTTCAGCATTCTTTTTTTCTGATTATTAATAAGCTGATAAATAATATACCAATGAACACTTTGGGCACATTGAAAGGAAGGTTTATGAAAAATTTCATCGCCAATATCCTTAGCAATCAGGCTATGACAACCAATACGTTGAGCACCTGTAAACTGATGAAAATAGCTTGTACCATATGCAATTAATAATTCTTTTGATTTTGTCCCAAGAAAGTCAGGAATTTTATTTTTAAGCCACTTTATTGGGTTTGAAATAAAGCCAACGAGTGATTTTAATGATTTATAAAGGCTGATACCAGCTTTTATCTTAGTCCAATAAACAATCGAATCTTTAAAATAAATTTTAATATAGGGGGGTGCATTAACACCATAGCGTTCATCCGAAAGAAAGATTGCAATTTCTTCAATTTTTTTTGTTCGTTTTATTAACTCTTTATCATCCTTATTAAAAATAACTTTCCAATTTTTAACAACATCTGTTTCAAGAAGTAAATTTAAAGCTTCATTTTCAGTATTTTTTATCTTAAGTTTTTCTTCATAGTTTGCAAATTCATCTTCATCTTTTAAACTCAATAATTCTAGAGTATCTGTTAAAAATTTCTTATGATCAGTTTCCCGAGCAGAAGTTATTTTATCAACAACATGTTGTCCCTTATCAAAAAGTAGTTCATGAGGCCAGTCAAACAATGCTTCTACCATATGGCTCAAGGAATGAAATGTATCAATTATATCAAAATAACCCGTTGCAATATGTGGCTCAGATTGGAATTTATACTCTTTTCCATTATCTTTTTCATATAAACCAGGGCCTGGCCATTGTAACAAACGTTTAGAAAGTATCCGGCTATAAATGGGTTCTTTCGCTCTTAATTTCTCAAAAGCATTTGGAGCAAGGACATGTGCATGTTCAATAAAATTTGAATGGGCAAAATAATCTTCAACACCATGTAAGGCATGACCTAAGTCAGCCAGATAAGCATCCCATGCTTCTGAGTTTTCAATTGGATAGACTTTATTGTCTTCTCCAATAAATTGCTCTTTATTCTCATTAAATGTATGTTTTCCCCAATTTTGATCAACCTTTGTCAATAATCCTGCAAGAATATGAATATCATCTCTTATATATTGATAGAGATGATTATCAATTTCTTTAATCTGGCTATTTTTTGACAGAGGGCCTGGAGATAACTGTGTGATATAATCACTTTTATTTTGAACTTGATAATTAAAAGTATCAGGTCGATCAAGATGTTCATGAGGAAAATACTGTGTCAAATTTCTTTTAATAATTGATTCATAAATCTCATTATCCATTTTATTTTTAGTGTCATTCAAATCATCAGCAAGAACAAACTTTGAATAACCAATCACTGCAACCGTACTTCTAATAGCCCATTCAAATTCTGAGTAGGGTGGATGCTCCTCATCAGGAGTATTTCCTCCTGAAATAAAGCTTTCGATACTATTACGTATTATATTAACCTGTTCTCTGAATCTTTTTGAAAAATCACTGGTTATTACTTTCTCCTGAGTTGAATCAATTTTATTGCCAATTTCAATAAATATTTTTTTTAGAGTGTCATCAAAAATATCAACACCTGATTTTAACTTCCTTAATTTTTCAACGCCTTCTTCTAATGTTTCCAAACTATCATCTGCTATTTTTTTAAAAGCATTTTCAACATCAAGAACGGAGTCAGAAAACTCATCTAATGGCTCTGTTAATAATTTTTCAAACTTCTTAAACGCAACCGGATCAATCCCCTGAGAAAAATCAGTTAACCAATTGCCCAGATAAAAAGATTGTAAATTAATCTCTTTACCCGGATTAGCCTTTTCAATCGCTTCTTTTAAAAGTTCTTCACCAATTTTTGATATTTCCTGATGTTTAGCTGCACTACTCATTATTGACTATCCTTGTTCCATTCACGCATATCAACTTCAAGTAGTTCTATCTGATGTTTACCATCCGGAACGGGCTCTAGGTGAGCATAACCTTCTTCATCAACCTGGCCTTTTATAGAATGTCCATTATCAAATGTCACAATAAATTTTTGATTTGCTACAGGCTTACCTTCATCATCTTTTATTATCACATTAAGCCAGGTTTGTTTGGTTTTCTTTTGAGGTCTTTCTTTTATGAGATCAACGACATCAGGTGTTTTGGATTTAGTGAGGCTTTTAAAGATGCAAGGAATACAGATTCCCTGTTTATTATCATTGCCTGCCTGTAACAATCTTGATATTTCACCTTTAAAAGCAACTTTCTCTGATTCTTGTATAGCCTGTGGTGGAATTGGCTTAAAATTCTGTCCTGGCTTATCTTTATCTGCTTCAACTGCAACCATAGGCTGTTTGGGAGCTGCATTAGCGGCTGAGCCTGCACCTGTTCCACTATTGAGATTTATAGAAGCACCTTGAGCTGTGATACCTGAAGGGTCAATCTTTATAAAACCACCACCGGCTTTGATGGTCAGTTCAACACCCGCTTCCAGTATGATTTTTTGTCCTGCTTTGAAATGAATATTTTGTGATACATCTGTCAAAACAGCTTGCCCTACTTTGCTGTGTTGTGTCTGAGCTATATTAATTGAATGATCTTCACCTGTTTTTTCATTTTGATTATTATTAATTATGTGATGAGAACTATCTTTTATGTGCTCATAACGATTGTTATCAACAATTAAGTGACGATCATGATTAATAATATCTCTACGATCATATTTTGCTCGAATATCCAGATCTTTTTCTGCATGAAAATAAACTTGTTCCTGATCTTTTCTATCTTCAATACGGATTTCATTGTAGCCCTTACCACCCAATGTTGAATGAGTTTTATAGGTACTTCGAGTTTTATATTTAGGCAGTTCATAGGGAGGTTTATGACGCTCATTATAAACACTGCCAGTGATTATGGGACGATCGGGATCACCATGAATATAACCTACTTTTGTTTCTTGTCCCATTCTTGGTAAGATGAGATGTCCCCAGTTTTTTCCAGCCCATGTTTGTGATGATCGTAACCAGCAACTACTATTTTCATCTTGCTGACCTTCTCTGTCCCATGGAAACTGCACCTTAGTCTGCGCATGTGCATTTGTGTAAATTTCTTCACCTGTTGGCCCTGTGACTGTACTACTTTGGTAACCCACAAGATTTGTTTTCTTATGTTTTACAGGACTCTTATATGAGGTAGTTGCAGGAATGCAATTCGCATCATTAGAATAAGTGCTTGCATTACCTGCCCCATACTCATCCAAGGATTGTGGTTGTTTACCTATATGTTTTATGTGTGTCAGAAGGTATTGCTGGTTATATAAGCCATTTGGATTATCATACAACTCATATCGCATACCCGCACGTAATCGCTGGCAGTTACTGCCCAACTGACTTTCTTCTCGTAAGGTCTGATGTTGCTGTAGTTTAAGCACTGTCTTTTTTACACCAGAGGATTTCAAAGCTGATTTTTTGGATTCATAATCACCAGGATAGTGATAATCTTCCAGGGCAGTATCACATTCAGTTTGACGATGATTAGTTAATCTATCTAGAGGACTTTTAAAGGAATAGTCTCTAAAACATGCACTACCATGCCGTACCTGATAACCTTTATTAAAACGATGTATCACTTCTTTGTCCGCATTCAAACTATCAAGCGGATGATATTGCACATTTTTATCAATTTGAATAAAAGGAAAAGCTCCATTGTGATCGGCAATCACCATGATGTGTTTATCCAATTGATGCTCAAAGTGATAATGCAGTCCATTTTCCTCCATCAAACGAGAGATAAAATTAAATTCACTCTCACCATACTGAACACAATATTCTCTGGAGGGATAATCATCAGCTAAACGTAATTCATAGTCATCAGGATTAATACCCGCATCGTTAAAAACGGCTTCAATAATTTCAGGAATACTCAACTCCTGAAATATTCGATGATTATAACGTTTTGTTAGGAACCAGAAGCGCGGCACTAATGTGAGTCGATAGAGTAAAAAATCACCTTGCTCACTAAATTGTTCAAATTGAGCAATATCCCCATGCAACAATTCATTTTGTTCATGTGAAACCATAGTAAGTAGACCTGAATTTCCCATAAATTGCTCAGGGGTTAACAAGTCATTTTGTGTAGCAAGAACGAGTTTGTATTCAAAGGGTTTGGATATACTTTCAGTCCCCTCAAATTCAAGCACTCTCAATTCTTCAGAAGAATTAATAAGATCGAAGGTAAAACGAGAAGTATTTGCTGGAATTCTTGAAAAAGATACTGAGTTTTCAGATGAATTCGAGGTACTCGATTGTGAAGCGGTAGTGGTTCCGTCCTGTTGCATTATTGTTCAATCCCTGAATAATAAATGTCTGAGCAACACCTCCATGGTATCGCTACTTTGTTTTAAGCAAACACAAAACATTTAGTGTTAACAAATCCTTATTTTCTTATATTTCTCCGTTCAAAGCAACTTCCAACAAAAAAAGTTACTACAATGGATAAACAGGACGAGCTATTTTCTGTTGATAATAAGGCATCATCTTGGGTGCTAATCCCCTTAATGTACTTTGACGATTGCCTGGAGACGGGTGAGTACTAAAAAACTCTGGAGGAGTTGAACCACCAGCTTTTGCCATTTTTTCCCATAGCGTTGCTGCAGCATTAGGATTATACCCTGCTCGTGCTGCCAGTTCGATGCCCATAAGATCAGCTTCTCGCTCTGCTGTTCGACTATTGGGTAATTCTACCGCCATTGAGGCCGCAAGAGCAGCACCAGTTAATGCAGCACCTCCATAATCGCTATCACTGGCCGCAACCGCCACTGCAACCATTCCAATTTGTGAGGCCATTTGTACAGACATTTTTTCCGCCGTATGATTAGCCAGAGCATGAGCAATTTCATGTCCCATAACCTGGGCAAGCTCATCATCCGTTGGTTTTACTTTTTTTAACAAACCAGTATAGATAGCCATTTTTCCACCAGCCATACACCATGCATTAACCATTTCAGGATCATCAATCACCTTAACACTCCATTCCCAATGACGAGTATGAGGATATTGCTTAATTGCCTGACTAATCAAACGACCCGTGACTAATTTCACACGCTTGGTTACAGCGGGATCATTATCAATTTTGCCTTCCTTATCCAACGGTTTGAGTGTTTGAACATAAGCTTCTTTAGACGCAGATATTGCCTGTTCTGGTGAAACCAGCATGAACTGACTACGTCCTGTTGGACTCGTGGTACAAGCCGTAGTTGAAAGTATGAATAGTACAATTGGAATGAGGAGTATATGCTTCATATTTTATTTATTCCTGTTAATTTTTCTCTCTTAATGGCTGGAAAAGATACTCCAGGCCATTAACTTTAATTTCGAGAACAATTGCCAACATTTTTCCCAACTCTCCTTTTGGAAAACCTTTATTTGCAAACCAGACAACATAGGGTTCTGGCAAATCAATCAGCAATTGATCTTTATATTTACCAAAGGGCATCTTATAACGAGCCAGTTTAAGCATTAATTCTGGATCTGATATCAAGGTATTATTTTCTATTTCCATTAACTGTCAACTTATTTTACAAGAAAGAGTCTGAACCAGAGATTAACAACACATTTTTATAATAACTAATTGTTTTTTATGGATATAAAAAATCAGGTACAAATATTGCTTATATTTTAATCAATATAAGTATATCAAGATGTTTAATATTTGTTAAGTGATACCACAGTTATCAAGCAACGTAAAAAAACAACTAATTCAGTCACTATAAGAAAAAAAATATAAATGAAGGCTATAAACCCACATTCTTTTTTTCAGTATCACCAAATAATTTTACCACTAGTCTGTGCCGTATATGGCTTATTATTTTTCACAAATACAGAAGCATCCTACGAAAATCCAATTGAAAAATTAACACATCAGGCTGAACAAGGAAGTTTAACAGCACAGGTTGAATTAGCAACCGCTTACGAACACGGTGAAGGCATTTCAAAAAATCCTGAAAAAGCTGTCCAATGGTATTGCGAAGCAGCTTTAAAGGGCTCCACAGAAGCACAAAGAAACTTAGCCTGGATGTTTCTTAATGCTCGTGGCATTGAAAAAAACGAAGCTTTAGCCGTTCGCTGGTTTAAAGCTGCTGCAAAATCAGGTGATGAGTATTCAAATCAAATATTATCTCGTTTAGATAAGAATCTTCAGACCAGGAAAACGATTTGTATTGCACGACCTACCCCTTATTGGAAAACGAAAAAATGTTCAAAGTCATGTAAAAACACAGTAAAAATCGTCCACACCATTGCGCCAGGTTTTAATATTGAGCCTCAGTTAGTTTTGGCTTTAATCAAACAAGAATCGAACTTTAAAACTAATGCTCGTTCTCACAAGGGTGCTATTGGCTTAATGCAATTAATGCCAGACACAGCAAAACGTTTTGGGGTAAAAGAAATTTGGGATCCCAGGCAAAATATTAAAGGTGGAATTCGTTACCTCAGCTGGTTATTGAAACGTTACCAGGGTGATGTTGCTTTAGCACTTGCTGGTTATAATGCGGGAGAAAATGCCGTAACACGGTATAATGGCATTCCGCCTTATAAAGAAACACAGAATTATGTCAAACGAATTATGAAGGTTTATGGAAAAACTCACCATCCTTATGAAAAAAATATAACAATGATCACACAATGATTCTCTTTTACCCCCTATCTATTTATAAATAGCATGAACTCTTCTTGAATAATTATATAAAAGCCTTTATGCTCTCTCGACTCCAACTCAACGGAAGAGAATGGATTAATAAAAGCACCAAGGGTATTGTAAATATTGATTGACAAACAATGCGTTACAGCACAATTTTACAAACAATGGAATGACAAAGGAATAATAAAATGGAATTAACAAATTCAGGACATCATTACACAATTACCCTGCAGGATAATTTTAGAATGAGTGAATGTATTAAGTTTCGCAACGCTTATGAGCAGATACCATTAAATGCCTCTTTAACACTAGATTTTGAACGTGTTAAAGACATTGATAGCTCATGTATTGTTATGCTCATGTCACTTTATCAATATTTTCAAGGTTCTGAGAATATTCAAATCATTAATTGTCGTTCGGATATTTCTGAAACATTTTCTAACACTTACATTTGTGGTTGGCTACACTAAATTTATTTATGAAAACTCACTTTCAACACCCGATTACCATTATTTATCATGGCAACTGTCCCGATGGATTTGCATCTGCAGTTGCAACACAATTATTTTTTAAACAACAAGACAATTATAAGTCTTTCAAAGACAATATTACCTACCATAAGGGAGTTCACGGTACAACACCACCTGACTGCCAGGATAAAGAAGTCTATATAGTTGATTTTAGCTACAAACGTGATGACATAAAAAAACTTTGTCAACAAGCAGCCAAAGTAACTATCATTGATCATCACATCAGCGCCTTAAATGATCTCAAAGATTTAGAACAAGAGCATGATAATTTAGAAATGAATTTTGATATGGAACAATCCGGTGCTGTACTCACCTGGAAATATTTTCATAAAACAGCTGTGCCAAAGTTATTCCAACATATTCAAGATAATGACTTATGGAAGTTTGAACTGAAATATACTCAAACCATTATTTTAGCCATTATGTCTTATCCTATGAAATTAAAACTATGGAGCAGCTGGCTTAAAGATGAAAAAATTCTGGAAGTTTTACACAAAGAAGGCTTAATTCTTGAACGTCAAACAAAAAGTCAAATAAAACGTTACAAAAAAGCTGCACGTATTGGTAAAGTTGCCGGCTATATGGTTCCTATTGTTAATGCTCCAAGTAATATTGGAAGCGAATTATTGCATCAATTATCCGATGGTTATCCCTTTGCTGTAGCCTATCAAGATAAGTCGGACCGACGTGTCTGGCAACTACGTTCAGGTGGAGAAAAAGCCATTGATGTGTCAGAAATTGCACAGCAGTTTGGTGGTGGTGGTCATAAAAATGCCAGTGGTTTTAGCACTGAAAGTTTTACAATTGAAATTTCAGCTGAAGAGAGTTGATTTTTTATCTCATAAAATTTAAATATCAGCTCGCGTGCATTCAACGTAAACTGATATTTGAGCCCTCTTTTTAAGAATGATTAAATCAAACTAGAATAGTTTAATTGATTAACCCTTCATAACGCTTATCGGTTAACGTTTTTAAAAATGCCACAAGAGCATCTATTTTTTTCTCTGTTAGCTTCTTCATCTTTAAGTCTTTTTTATTGATTGTTTTTTCAACTTCAGCAGTGGCCCAAGGTTTATTGCTTTCTGGATTAATATTTGATTCTGGATTGTTAAATTTATCATAAAAAATTATAACAGTTCGTAAATCGTTAAATATTCCATTATGCATATAAGGAGCAGTTACCGCTACATTTCTTAAAGTGGGCACTTTAAATTTACCATCATGCTCAACATCACTAACTAAAGGATTATTCAGAAGGCCATGTTCAATATGAGCTTTACCCAAGCCATTTTTTGAACGTACCAAAGTATTTACAGGTACACCAATATTATGAAACTCATAATTAGTAAAAGTTTCTTGTTTATAACCTTCATTTTTTAATGCATGACAGGTTGAACAGTTGGTATTATTGTTTGAAAAAAATAAAGATTTACCTAACTCTTCCTGTTCAGTCATTTCATATTCACCCTTTAAATATCGATCATATTTTGAATCAAAAGGTGAAAAATAAGAAGTCTTTTCAAAGGCAGCTATACTTTCTGTCATTGCAGTATAAGCCTTATCATAGTTTTCAAAAATAGATTCTCCATAAATTTCTTTAAAAGCCCCCATATATTGTTGATTTTCTATAATCCGTTTTACAACACTTTGCTTATCAGGCATTCCCATTTCAATTGGATTTAGTGGAGGTCCACCGGCCTGTCCTTCCAAATTGGATTCACGACCATCCCAGAACTGACCACCAATATATTTATTTTTCTTTTTATCAAAATAAAAATTAGGAGTATATTTAGCATAGGAAGCCGTTGGTGCACTTCGATCACCTAATGATTGACCATCATCACCTAGAGAGACCGCAGCTTTTACACCGCTATCTCTTTTATCAACAAAACCATTATTTGGATCATGGCATGTAGCACAAGATTGGGTGCGATTTTTGGACAAATTAGGATCAAAATAAAGCTGTTTGCCCAATTCTTCCTGCGCTGATTTTAAGCTAATCTTTTTTGTTGCCGTTGTATCAGCATTAACAATCCCAGTAAAAAAAAGTATAATAATGCTACTGGATGTAATAATTTTCATTTTATAATTTAACCTTTTCTATCATCATATTAAAACTATTGTTAAATGGCTTAAAGAGTAAGTCAGTTAACTTTTTATAACTTTCACTTTCATTAAAATCACTTTGGCTGGATGGTTCATTATTATTAGATAAACCATTACTTTGATTTTCATTCATTAACAAGCCAAATGTTTTCAATTTTTTTTCTTCTGATACATGTAAGCTACCAAATAATCTATCCCACAAAGCCAGTACACCTGAATAATTTTTTCTAGCACCCTCAGGCGTATGATGATATTGATGTTGAGCCGGAGAAATAAACCATTTCTCCACCAATTCCGGATAACGCAAATAGATTGGTGAGTGTCGAAGATTAGCACCTAAAATTAAGCTCAGAAAAATAAATAGATTAACTCCTAAAACATCCATTACTTGCAGGCGAGCACCAAAGCAATAGATAAAAATGCCTGTAACAATTCCTGTTGTTAATGCATAACGTAAACCAAATAAGAAATTTTCTATGGGATGTACCCGATAAAAAGTAAAAGGTGTCAGAACTTCTGCACTATGATGAACTTTGTGGAATTGCCATAAAAGATCACTGCTATGAAACCAACGATGTAGCCAATATCGAGTAAAATCACCTATGATAAATAACGTCAGAGTATATAAAAAAATAATGGCATTACGATTCAAATTAAATGGCAAATGATACCCAAGAAATTCATTTAATAATTGTACGACATAAAAAGCGGTATCCGTCACACTTAACATAAGAGGAAATACCACCAGACTTTTTATAATCGAAATTAAAATAAAGTATTGATAGTCCAATTGAGCAGAAGGATGAAACCAAAACGATTTATTAAAATAGTTGTTATAATTTTCTTTTTTATAAAGCACATACAAAAATGCAATCACAAATGAACTTAGAATAAATAACCAGAAAATCCTTTTATGTGGATTTAAGACATAATCAATCCCAGTCCATTCCCACCATAGTTCATGCGAAAAGCCAAAAATCTCAATCACCATCAGCCTCAATGATTTTTGATGTAAGTCCTAAAGCTTCTATTAACAAAATATAAAATGAATTATGTAATCGGATAAGTGACTTATGAAGCTGTCGATACTCTGAAGAAATCAAGACTTGTGACAATGGCATACTTTGATCCTTCATTAGCTTAATAACAAGCTGATTTTTTATAATCGCATTCTCAATATTTTTCTGTATTGAATTAATTTCATCTGAAACACCTTGACTCATACCCAGATCACCTAATTCCATAAAAGCTTCTGAATTAAAGGTATCTTTATAACTATGTAGAATTGATTCAATGGCTAGAAAAGAAGCTTCTGACCAATGATATTCCAAACGACTTTTTGATACTTTTCCCTTATATTTTTCTGCTAAACCAGCAGGTTCAGCCACACGCCATGTCAAAAGCTTATAACTACTATCAATTAGAACATTAACCAGATCTTCAATAGACTTAATTCCATTTGGAACAAACTGATTATCATTCTTATAAAACTGTTCAATTTCAAGAAAATGCTGAGTGAGTACTTTATTAATGTATTGCGCCATTTTCACTCGATGTTTGTTTTTATTTTTCATCGAATCAAGTAATTGCTCTTTGTTCACTGAAGCAAAGAGCAAATATTCCAGGGCGTTAATACTTTTAGTTGAATTTTTAAATAATAAAACATCTATTTTTTTATCAGAGTTTAAGCTTCTATTAAGTTGTTTTTCAATATTTTCATTACCACTATGAAAGACATCAATATAACGAGGCACATCCAGCATATCACTGTTAATATTTCCTGCCATATATAAAGCTTCAACTTTTTTCCATGATTGTAACAATACTACAAACTGTTTTTGGACACGAACAAGATGTTCGTTATCAGTTTGATGATTTAACTCTTCAAGGAATTGTTCAAGCTTTTGGGCCTGAACAACGGTATGGTGACTATCTTTGATTAATATATTTTTTATAATTGACTGCAGTACCATTTCTTGGTTTATATTTTGTGAATACACAGGAAAACTGATCACCAATAATAATGGCAGATAAATAATACCTTTTTTAAAACGATTTATTAATTGAGACCATTTCATTTAAATTGACCTGATAAATTGAATAAGACTTTGACGTTCAGATTTTGTTAATTGCTTAAATTTTTGGGTAATTGATTCAGCTTCACCACCATGCCATAAAATGGCTTCCTCGATACTACGTGCTCGACCATCATGTAGATAACTCACATTATTTGATAATGTTTCTGCAAGTCCAATTCCCCAAAGCGGTGGCGTACGCCATTCTCTTGGTTGAGCTAAAAACTCATTTCGTTGATCGGAGAGAGCTTCCCCCATATCATGTAATAGAAAATCACTAAAAGGGTAAATTCTATTATTTTCACTAGTAACAAATGATGATTTATGACAGCTAGAACATCCTGTTTTTTTAAAAAGTTTAAAACCTTGTCGGTTACTATGAGTCTTTCTTTGGGCTGGAACTTTTAAATGACTGATATAATATGATATCGCTTCCAAACGTTTCATCGGCACTTCTAATGATTGACTTCCTTGAGCCTCCAGACAGTCATGTTGAAATTTTGTGCAATTTTCATTATTGATTAATGGTGTTGTTAAACTCATATCATTATGTAATGCAGAAGCAACTTGCTGCTTTACCGTTGGAGCAGAAGCTTTCCAGGAAAAACGCCCGAGTACTGATTTTTTTTTCTCCAGAGAATACACACGATTAGCCTTACCAGAAATACCATCATTATTTCTGTCTTCAACATCTTCATTGGCTAAAATATCTTGCTCTGAAATTTTTTCTATTTCTCCCAAACCAACAAGTGATAGTGCAACTCTGGGAGAGATGACCGTACTCTTATCCAATGGTCCATAATTAAGATTGATCAATGAAAATTTGGGCATTTGTAATTGTATACTTTGACCATCTGCATATTGAATAGTTTGTGTGCTATAACTGACTTTTGGAGTCCCTTCAAAGAGCACACCATGAACACCATTAATATTAATTTGAGCACCATAGACTGGATCGGCTATAAAACCTTGAGTTGTGACTATTTTCTTTAATTGGGGATCTAGTTGAGACTCTTGTTTTGACAATCTAAAAACCAGTGAACGGTTAATATGCCCATCCTGATCCAAAGAAAATCCTGCACCATTGCCAGAATGACAACTTAGACAAGTATTTGCATTAAATAATGGACCAAGACCATCTCTGGCTGTAGTTGCACTTGGAGCCTCGACCCATGGAATATTAAAAAAACTTTTACCAAGAATAAATTTATCAATTTCTTCATCTGATAAATTATCATAAGCATGACTTAAAGAGCGCTTATCTCTTGCCTTGATAGTATGTTTACCACCAAGATTTTCTAAGTTTCTATAAATTAGATCATCACTATCAATAATTTTTTCTGATAGTGACACTTGAGATTCTTTATTTAGTTCTACTTGTGCCTGTACCTGAAAAGGAATGCTTAAACATAGCAATACTATAGTTAAAGGCATTACGTTACAGGTAAGGTTTTCAGATAATATTTCTTTTTTATATAACATATGACCAATAAACTTAACTTTATACTTTGGTCTCATCTGCATCGGTAACATCATCTTCTGTTAATGAAATGTCCATATCTTTTGCCACATCAACCATGGCATCACCTAAACGACGCATATCATTTTTTAAAGATTTGATTTCTTTGGCATTGTTTCCAGGTAATATCTGGTAATCAAAATGCCATTTAGTTTCTGCTAATTCATTGATATTAGCCACCTTTGAATCAATTGATTCAATGAGCTTATTCATTTTATTTTGCGTTTCTTCTGAAGACAGGCTATAGAAACTGGTACCATATTGCTTATTATTAAAAGTCCCTTTTAAGACATTAATAAATCCTTGATAATTAGTTGCAATATCACGATGAGTGTTATCACTAAAACAAGAATGTTCATCTTCTTCACTTGGAGTTAAGACAGCGACAGCAATACGTTCATTGGCCAGTTCTGATTTTATAAAAACTCCCATACCAGTAATAATTTGGCGCATTGAAGTCTTAGTATCGATATTTTTTTCTGCATGCTTACCACTTAGTTTGCCTAATATTGCTGCTCTATAACAACCAGTACCATCTTTTTCACAATCTCCCGATAATTCTTTATGCCATGCTCTGGTGACAACCTCTAAATCATTAACTAACTTGAGACTAGCAGCTTTAAGATAAGCAAGACGTCTTGCTGCAAATTCATCATTTGTAAAATCAGTTAAAGGTCTCTTTCCGGCAACCATTGCACCATTAGTGATGGTATCTTCTGCAAAATTATTGTAATCCTGATCTTGTCCCCATAATAAAAATTCTATCGCATGATATCCTGTTGCCACATTTGCATCACCGCCATTTTCATTAAGTTGAGTAATGCTATCAACTCCAATCGTAATCACATTTACTTTTTCTGGGTCCTCTCCACCAGGTGTAAAATAGCCAAGAGTATCAATAATATTACCTGATGTTTTCTTACCATCTGCATCAATGGTATAGTCAATCATATTTTCATCAAGAGGCCAGGCATTAATCTGTCCTTCAAGTGCACCATAAGCATTTTTAATCCAGCCTTCTTCCGCATCGATAGGGCCATTAGCTAATCTAAAAATTTCAGTTTGACCATATGAATCACGGGAAACCAACCAGGCTTTTTTAGCATTTTGCAATAATTCCAAATCTGGCTTTTCGGCAAATATATCAATTTGACGTTGAAGATTTTCAGCATCATGCAATGCTTGCGTATAACTATCTAGCGCTAAATCAACATAAGTATCTAAAATTGATTTATTCGCGGCGCTTGCCTTACCCCATAAAACAAAAACGCTTATGAAGCCTATCGCAATGAACACTTTTTTTCCTGATAGCATTTTATCTTTGACCTTATTTAATGATAATTAATATGAGAATGATTATCATTATATGCACGTAAATTTTCAAGTCAATATTTAATGAGAATTATTATCATTAAGTTTAAATAGTTCTTGTTATGAGAACTATAATTTCTAATATCTTATGTTTATTCTTATTATGAGAATTTATACACTGTATTTCATAATGCAGTGATTGATGTTGTTAAAGGTATTAGATTCATTCACTGAACACATATAACGTCACTCTATAAGATTTGTAACAAAGGAATAAAGATGAAAAATCTATTTGATCCATTAAATCTAGGCTCCCAAACACTGGATAATCGTATTGTCATGGCTCCTTTAACTCGAGCTCGTGCAGAAGACAATCATGTTCCAGGCCGATTAATGGCAGAGCATTATGCACAACGCGCCAGTGCAGGACTTATCATCACTGAAGCCACAATGATAATGGAGGGCAATTCAGCATTTATCAGTGAACCCGGAATATATTCAGAAGAACAAATCAAAGGATGGCAACAGGTTACCGATGCAGTTCACGCAAAAAATGGAAAAATTTTCTTACAAATTTGGCATGCTGGACGTGCAGCTCATCCCACATTAAATAATGGCAGTCAACCAGTTGCACCTAGTGCAATAGCAATTGATGGTGAAATTCACACGCCAGAAGGTAAACAAAACTATGTTGTCCCCCATGAACTCACAGATGATGAAATTCCATCAATAATAAATGGCTTTAAAATTGCGACTGAAAATGCCATGCTCGCTGGTTTTGATGGTGTAGAAGTACATGCTGCTAATGGTTATATACTGGATCAATTTTTACGTGATGGTTCCAATAAA
>JAPHSW010000242.1 GCA_026196615.1 Gammaproteobacteria bacterium
AAAAAAATCAGGAGTTGCAACAATTTCTGGAAACAAGTCGGAAAATGTTAGAGTCAGCCAAGAATAGTGATTGGGAACCATTGCCCACATTAGAAAGTGAACGTAAAAAACTAATGGTGTCTTTTTTTGAGTCTGATGTTTCAGCTGAGAACTCAAAAGATGATCAGCTGAAAATTGAAAAGGCCATAAATGAGGTCTTGTCAATTAATGAAGAAATTGAGCAGCTTGCTCAAAAAGAAAAAGTGACAATTGGCCAACAATTACATGGCTTCAAAAAGAAGCAGAATGTTCATTCTGCTTATCTTCAAAACAAATAATCCAAAATAATAACTTTAGAAAATAGTGTTCAATCAACGCTTTGTGTTTTATTATTTGTTTTCAACAACAGGTACATTCAGAAAAATATCATAATCTAAATCTTTAATTGAACGTTGCAGTCCTTTTAGAGATTGTAAATTAATAAATAAAGGTTCAGTAATGTTTGCATTGACCAATGTTAGGCCTTCTTTTTTCAAACTATTATCAGTATCATTATTTTTAATGATAACCATCATTGCGATATCTTCCGCAGACTGAGACTTCAATAAATCATAATCTTCATCGGGTAATGATACGTTATAATAGAAATTGGCTAGAGAAGGATCAAAGATTGAATAAGCAATATTGGGCTCTTCTACAGATTGTAACCAGAAAACCACTGGAGCTTTATCGGAACTAGCGTCCTCATCCTTGTGAAATAATTTAAAATTTTTTAAATGTGCTTCATTAGACAGTCCATTTGGGAAATTTAAAATCGTATCTTGTTCAACTTCTTGTGAGCCAAAACGAGTTGTTTCAATTTTCATTCTAAACCTTATAAAAAAGATATCATTGCTAGAATTAGACCGCTTAATTTTTTATCATGTCCATATTAAATAGAAAATTAATAAAAACTGATAGAAAAACAAGTTAAGCCTGATAAGTTATTATTTTATAAAAACTATTATTACTTATAAGTTAGGGTCTGTCAAAATGTGAGCTAAAAAATACCTTAAAAAAAAATAGTGACATTTTTTTGACTTAATAACAAAAAATTGACTTTACATCTTTAAAAAATACGCTATATTTCATGTTGTAAATGAATGATTTTCTAATACTGATATCTTTTTTTGTCATTTTTCTGTAAAACGTTAATAAATTGACAATAAATTGACAAATTTGAGGTTTTAAGTGGTTTCAACTCATAGTCCGAAGCAAGAACAAACAAAGCTAGGCTCATTTATTGATGATTCGTTTGTTGGTGAAAGCGTTATTATTAAACAGGTTAAAAAATTAATAATACAAGTGGCTAAGAGTAATGCCAATGTTTTAATTTTAGGTGAATCTGGTACTGGAAAAGAAGTGGTTGCCAATTGTTTGCACCAGTTGTCAAAACGAAAAGAAATGCCTTATGTACCAGTTAATTGTGGTGCTATTCCCAGAGAATTATTAGAGAGTGAATTATTTGGTCATGAAAAAGGGGCTTTTACTGGCGCTCTAACCCTTAGAAAAGGACGCTTTGAAATGGCTCAGGGGGGCACTCTGTTTCTGGATGAAATTGGAGATATGCCACTTTCAATGCAGGTGAAAATCTTGCGGGTTTTACAAGAAAGAATATTTGAACGAGTTGGGGGCAATAAAAGTCTTCAAGCTGATGTACGTGTGGTTGCTGCTACACACCGTGATTTAGAAGAACAGGTAAAAGAGGGTAACTTCAGAGAAGACTTATTTTATCGTCTCAATGTCTTTCCAATAGAAATCCCTGCTCTTAGAGAAAGAGTAGAAGATATCCCATTATTGTTTCATATGTTGAATGAACGTATGAAAGAAGATACTGAAAGCTCAGTACAGTTAACACCGGAAGCTATGGCTTCAATAATGCAACACTCCTGGCCTGGTAATGTCAGAGAATTATCTAATTTGGTTGAGCGTCTTGGTATTATGTTCCCGGAAGAACCTGTGAGCTGGGATGATTTACCTGAAAAGTACCAATATGATATTTCTCACATTGAAGAGCTGCCCCAATTAGATATCCTCTTAGCAACTACTGGTGACAAAAAGAACCTTTCTAATGAACCATCAGAAGACAAGAGTATAAACGCAGATGGTGAAACTCCTGAAGAAACTAGCTCAGTGATAAATTCTACTGAGAATACATCTCATTTACTACCCAAGGATGGTTTTGACTTAAAAGATCACATAGCTAACCTTGAGTATTCTTTAATTCAGCAGGCGTTGGAAGAATCTGAAGGTGTTGTTGCCCATGCAGCTAAACGTTTGAATATGAGACGAACGACACTGGTTGAAAAAATGAAGAAATATGAAACGATGTTTGGTGTGTAATAGAGTGAACTTTATATTTTATTGTGTACGTCTATCAACTTTATGTTTATCATTCTTGAAACAAGTATGACAGCTAGATACACGCCTGCCCCCAAGGCGTCGATCAATAACACCTTGATATTCACAAGTACATTGAGTGGCAGTACACCCTTTTAGTGGCAATGATGGTGCATGCTTAAAAGAAAAATGTTGGGTACAAAGAGCTGATGATGCCTCACAATTACAATTTTTAATAATGACAGAGCCATATTTTCCGGATTGTTCTAATTCTATTAAGGATTTTTTGTGTGCCATAAGAACTCGATTTATTTATAATAAACGTAAATTTTTTTATCTTATAAAAAGAGTGTAACTTATGAATAAAAGGTGTGACTTCTAAAAAAAGAAAAAAATATCATTTTGTAGATAAATGTAAATAGACTCTTACAAGAAGTTGATTTCTATTTGGGAAATTTTTTGGAGTCGTCACTATAATATGAAAAATAACTATTATTTATTATCTGTAGTTACAAACATTTCATGCGCTTTTAGACTTTATTTCTTTACTATTTTTTATCCCGCCAAAAATATGTCACGCTTTGATATATCACTATAAATCAATAAAATTGTTTGTCTAAGTTGTTGTAATTTAAAATAATTATTTTTTTTGGTTCACTTTTTGCTTCGGTCAATGTATAGAATTATATATGCTGGAGTATATTATGAGTTTGGCTGCAATTTTGGAAACTGCCTTAGCAGAAACAACAACGCTTCTTCCTTTAGACGTGAATGGTTCGGATAGTGAAAATGACAGTCCATTACAATCGCCTCTACAAGAGTCAATTACTGAAAATCGTTTAAAAGCTTTATTAAAAGCATTACCTGCAGGTGTGATTGTCCTGGACGGTAAAGGACTTGTTCAAGAATGTAATCCTGCGGCAATAGAGCTATTGGATGAACCTTTAATCGGTTTAGCCTGGCGTACAGTGATAAACCGTGCTTTTGATCACAGCCGAATTTCAGGGCAGGACTCAGTGACTAAAAAAGGTCAAATTGTTAGTATTTCAACTTGTCCGCTTGGTGAAGGTGTACCTGGACAGATTATTTTATTACAGGATGTGACTGAAAAACGTCAGCTACAGACCAAATATGACCAGCAAAATCGATTAGCTTCTATGGGACAAATGGCAGCTCAATTAGCTCATCAAATCAGAACACCCATATCAGCTGCTTTGCTTTATGCTTCTCATTTAAAATCACCACAATTGGATGATGAGAAACGTTTGCGTTTTGCCGATAAAATTTTGACACGAATTCAAAGCCTTGAACAATTGATTAATGATATGTTGCTTTTTTCAAAAAATGGCATGGAAAATCGTGAAAGCATCTCTGTAAAACAATTATTAAATGAATTACAGCAAAATATTGTATTAGCAGAAGATAAACAGGATGTGAAGATTGAATTTGACTATCACCTGGAAGAAAAACAAAGTGATGAAAACATCTCTAATGAAATCGTCTATATCTCAGGTAATAGGAATCTTTTAGTCAGTGGTTTAATCAATTTGATAAACAATGCAATTGACGTGGTTGATGAAAAGGATGGCCGTATTTTGATTAAAGTCTCACAACCCATCAATGGTGCAATTGATTTTAGTATTCATGACAATGGTACAGGGATTGATGCTGAAGATGTGAATAAAATCTTTGAACCCTTTTATACCACTAAACAAAATGGTACTGGTTTGGGACTTGCTGTCGTAAAAGCGATAGCTAACGCACATGATGGAGAACTTTGGCTTGAATCTTCTGTTCTTTCTTCAGGCACTATTTTTAGAATGCGAATACCAACACAAATTCAATCCATTGCAAAAAATAAAAGAACAAGCCATATGGAGAAAACAAAATGATAATCAAAAAAAATAATCCACAGGCACCTCTAATTCTAGTTGTTGAAGATGATGAAGCACTTCGTGAAGCACTAGTTGATACTCTGGAAATGGGGGGCTATAACGTTATCGAAGCAGATAATGGCCGATCAGCTCTGGAGCATTTAGCTCAAGATGAGACCTGTGAAATTGATATTGTTATCAGTGATGTACAAATGCCCAAAATGGATGGTCATCAATTGCTTAAACAAATAAAACGCCATTATGACTTACCTGTTTTATTAATGACGGCCTATGGCACGATTGGAAAAGCAATTGAAGCAATGAAAGATGGTGCAGTTGATTATCTGGTTAAGCCTTTTGAAGCAGAAGTATTGGTTTCAGTTGTCAGTCGTTATGCTGGAAAGAGTGTTGAAGATCATCAAATGATTGCTGAATCAACAAGTATGCAAAAGATAGCTCAACTTTCTAAACGAGTTGCCATTAGTGATGCGACTGTGATGATTGGTGGTTCAAGTGGCACGGGCAAAGAAGTCTTAGCACGTTATATTCATAATAATTCAAGCCGTGCAGATAAACCTTTTGTTGCCATTAATTGCGCAGCTATTCCAGAAAATATGTTGGAAGCAACACTCTTTGGTTACGAAAAAGGGGCTTTTACAGGAGCTTATAAAGCATCAGCAGGTAAATTTGAACAAGCTCAGGGTGGTACTTTATTACTCGATGAAATTTCAGAAATGGATCTGGGTTTACAAGCGAAATTATTAAGAGTGTTACAAGAAAAAGAAGTGGAACGTTTAGGCGGACAAGAACTTATACCTTTAGATGTTCGAGTGTTAGCAACATCAAATCGTAATATGCATCAACAGGTCAAAGAAAATAAATTTCGAGAAGACTTATTTTATCGTTTAAATGTTTTTCCTATCGCTATTCCTGATTTGAAAGATCGAAAAGAAGATATTATTCCTTTGGCAAAACATATTATAAATAAAATAGCCAAACAAAATGGAAGTGAAATACCTCAATTATCGAAAGAAGCAGAGCTTAAATTAACAAATCATATCTGGCCTGGAAATATTCGTGAAATGGATAATGTGATCCAACGTGCTTTTATTTTACATATTGATCACCTTATTACTCCAGAAGATATTCCCATGGAAATGAACAGCAGTGACCTATCTATGTCCAATGATAGAGAGACTATTGCATCAAATGAGGCGATACCAGCAGCTGACAATGTTAGTAAAGAAGTGAAAAAAGTTTCTGATACAACAAAATCCAGTTCAAACCTTAATGATGAATTACGTGGTCGGGAATTTGACAAAATTCTAGAAATTCTGCATTCCACAATGGGTAATCGTAAGATGGCAGCAGAGCAATTGGGTATCAGCCAAAGAACTCTAAGATATAAATTAGCTAAAATGCGTGAAGGTGGAATTGTCATTCCAGGTGGTTTTGGCGCGAAAACTGCTTAAGTAATAATTAGGTGAGATAAATAAGTCAAAAGGTCTATTTTTTGACGCTTTTAGTAATAAAGAAAAGAGGGTTATTCCATGAGCAACGATATTAATACTTCAAGCATGATGATGCAAATGCGCTCAATGTCTGATATGGCTGCATCTAAAGTAACCCCATTACCAATTAATAATGAAGGTTTACCTGGAATTCAAGGTTCAAGTGACCAAAATGTTGAGTTTGGCAGTATTCTTAAATCTGCACTTCAACAAGTGAATGGTATTCAACAAGCTTCAGCTGATTTAAGAGATGACTTTATTTCAGGCAAAGAAGGCGTTAATTTGGCGGAAGTAATGATTGCTTCTGAAAAATCCAGTGTGGCTTTTGGTGTCACGCTTGAAATTCGTAATAAATTATTAAAAGCATATGAAACAGTTAAAAATATTCGTGTGTAAAGATTTCTAGGTAGGTTTGTTGGTTTATAAATAGTGTTAAGTGGAGTGATTGGAAATGGCTGAAGAAGCTGGAAATAAAAATTCAATGATGGCATTACAAAACATCAGTGAATATCCACTATTAAGGCAAGCGGGCTTGATGGTTGGTTTAGCGGCAAGTGTTGCTCTGGGGGTTGCAATTGTATTTTGGTCACAGTCTCCAGACTATACGACTTTATATGCTGAGCTGCCTGATACAGAACTCTCTCAGATTGCCGATGCCTTAAAACAAGGTAAAATAAAATATAAAATTAGTGCGGGTAATATCATGGTGCCTGCAAATGATATTGAAAAAGCACGCATGCAGTTGGCAGCTCAAGGTTTGCCTAATATTAAGCCAGAAGGCTTTGATATTTTAAATGAAGAACAAAGTTTTGGTACCAGTCAATTTATTCAATCTGCACGTTATCAACATGCTCTTGAAGAAGAGCTTTCTCGTTCCATATCAGCATTGAGAAATGTGAAATCAGCACGAGTCCATCTGGCTTTACCTAAAGAATCTGTTTTTGTTAGAAATCGTAAAAAAGCCAGTGCATCAGTGATTGCTAATTTGTATTCAGGTCATCGTATGACGGATGATCAAGTTTCTGCCGTTGCCTATATGGTTGCTTCAAGTGTGCCTAATCTTCAGGTTGAAGAAGTGACTGTTGTCGATCAAATGGGACGTTTATTAACATCATCTGGAAATGAAGAAGAAGTTTTAAATTCTGAGCAACTTGAATATACCACCAGAGTAGAACACAACTATATAAATAGAGTGAATACTATTTTAACGCCATTTTTAGGTACCGATGGGTTTAAAGCTCAGGTTAATGCTGATATTGATTTTACCCGTATTGAAAAAACTTCAGAAGTATTTAATCCAGATGTTGCAGCAACCCGAAGTAAACAACAATTAATTGAGCGAGTTTCTGCCTCCGGAACTTCAGGTGTACCTGGTGCCTTGTCTAATCAGCCTCCTGGTGGTTCAATTGCACCTGAAGCAGCAACTGGAGGTGTTGATGGAGAAGAAGGCTCTTCAGGAAGTTTTAAGAATAAGGAAACAGTGACTCAGAATTTTGAATTGGATAAAACAATCAGTCATACTCAACTAGCAACGGGTAATGTTAAACGAATATCGATTGCTGTTGTGATTGATGATAAAAAAGAGGTTGCTGATGATGGTACTGTAACCACTACACCAAGAGCAGAAGATGAATTAAAACGTATTACGGCACTGGTTAAAGAGGCTGTTGGCTTTAATGCTCAAAGAGGTGATTCAGTTAATATTATTAATGCAGGTTTTGTTTCTCCTACTACTATTGAAGCTTTGCCTGATATACCTGTTTGGGAGCAAGCCTGGTTTGCCCCGATTGTTAAACAGAGCTTGGCAGCACTGATAGTTCTTTATATAATCTTTGGTGTGATTAAACCCGCTTTCAAAAGCTTATCCAAACCTCATAAAGAATTGGTTGGAATTGAAGGTGAGGCAGGAGCTGGTCAGGCAGCATTGGCTGGTGGAGAAAGTACTAGTATGAGTAGTGATGAAGCAGATGCTCTGCCTAAGCCACCGGATGATTATGAAATGCAACTGGATATGGCTCGCAAACTAGTTGTTGAAGATCCAAAAATTGCTGCACAGGTTGTTAAAAACTGGTTGGCGGCTTAACAAAGGTTGTTAGTAACCCCTTATTATCATTATAATAGGGGGGAAGCAAGATGAGCCTACATAACAAAAGAAAGCAGAGATTAATATGGCTGATGACGATAAAAAACAAAGCTTGGCGGACCTGGATGGTATCCAGCAGGCTGCTGTTTTTCTTATGTCAGTTGGAGAAGAAGAAGCTTCGGGTATTCTTAAGCATTTAGGCCCAAAAGAAGTTCAAAGTCTGGGTGAAGCCATGGCGACAATGGCTAATGTGGACAAGGGTAAAGCAACCGATGTTTTGCAAAATTTTAATACCATTGTGGGCGGCCAAACTGCTTTGGGTATGGGCTCAGAAGATTATTTACGTAATGTTTTAAATAAAGCATTAGGTAAAGATAAAGCGGGTGGCGTGATTGACCGTATTCTATTAGGGCGTCAATCAAAGGGGCTTGAAGCATTAAAATGGATGGAGCCACGCTCCATTGCAGAAGTCATTCGTCTTGAACATCCTCAAATTATTGCCATCGTTTTATCCTATCTTGAAGCCGATCAAGCCGGCCTGGTTCTTTCCAACCTTCCAGAAAATACACGCTCTGATATTATGATGCGTATTGCTAGCCTTGATGCAATTCAACCCGCAGCACTTTTTGAATTGGATGAAATTCTGGAAAAACAATTTGCAGGTCAAGAAAGCAGTATTCGCTCTTCCAGTGTGGGAGGCATAAAAACTGCTGCTGATATTCTTAATTTTGTTGATGGTACTTCTGAAGCAGCTATTATGGAAGGCATCAAAAATGTAGACGAAGATTTGGGACAAGAAATTGAAGACAGTATGTTTGTCTTTGATAACCTGTCTGGTGTAGATGATCGAGGTATTCAAGCACTCTTAAGAGAAGTGTCATCCGATATTTTAATTGTAGCTCTTAAAGGTGCAGATGAAGAAGTTAAAGAGAAAATACTTAAAAATATGTCCAAACGTGCAGCTGAAATGTTACGTGATGATTTAGAAGCCAGTGGACCGGTTAAATTAAGTGAAGTAGAAGATGCACAACGAGAAATACTCAGTGTTGCACGTCGCATGGCTGAATCCGGTGATATTGCTCTGAGTTCAGGAGGCGATGAATATGTCTGATTCATCGAATTCAAGGGAGTCACCTGCTGATAAACTTAAGGTGAGTAAAGTTATCTCAGGTAAAAATCAAACTGAATACGAACGTTGGGAAGTTCCAAATGTCAAAACCTTAAAACAACAACAATTAAAAAAAGCAGGCTTAACGGCCAGCCAGTTAGAAAAATTACACAATCAGGCTTATGATGATGGCTTTAAACTAGGTAAAAAAGAAGGATATGAAGAAGGCCTTAAACAGGGACAGGAAGAGGGACATCAAAAAGGGCTAGAAAGTGGCCAAAAAGAAGTTTCTCAAACTTTAAAATATTTTGAACAAGTAATGACGTTTTTGGCCGAACCTATAGAGCAGGTTAATGAAGACGTTGAAGAAGAATTGATTCAATTATCAATGGCAACGGCTAAACAAATTATTCGTCGTGAAATTACAATTGATCCTGGGCAAATTATGGCCGTTATCAGAGAAGCTCTCTCTGCACTTCCATCAAATTCAAAACAAATAAAAGTTTATTTACACCCTCTGGATGCCCAAATTGTCCGTGATAATTTGGGTTCTTCTACCAATTTGTCTCAAGATGATACGGAAACTCAAGACGTTATAAGCAATAATAGACATGAACCAGATGATGAAATTTGGTCTGTCGTTGATGAACCAAATATCACTCGGGGAGGATGTCAGATTAAATCAGAGTTCTCACAGATTGATGCCAGCATTGACACACGTATTGCTGAAATTTCTGCTCGTCTTCTTGGTAGTGAAAGAGCTAGTAGTGAAACTGATGATCGTGAAAACGATGAATTAGAACCCGTTACTGCTTCTGAAGACACCCAAGAAAATGACTGAACAATCAAATGACCCATTTGGTTTTTCTGCAAAATGGGCGCAATCCCTTAAAGAGGGTCGAAATAGCATAGAAAAAACCCCCGTTGCATTGAAAGTTGATGGTCGATTGACTCGAATGGTGGGTATGACCCTGGAAGCAGTTGGCTGTCAGGCTGCAATTGGTGGCCGATGTCTTGTTGAAACCATTGAAAATAAGTTTATCGAAACTGAAGTCGTTGGCTTTTCAGGTGATAAACTCTATTTGATGCCAACAGAAGGGCTTCATGGAATCTTACCCAATGCCAGAGTCATTCCAACATCCAGTTGTCATCAGGTACCTGTGGGTACGGAGTTATTAGGCCGCGTAATTGATGGCTCAGGTAAGCCTTTGGACGGTAAGGGACCATTACAGAATTCTCGAAGTGCGCCGTTGACGGGTAAAATAATGAACCCATTATCCAGAGAACCTATTAGCACTCATATGGATGTTGGTGTAAGAGCAATTAATGCGATGTTGACTGTTGGACGAGGCCAAAGAATGGGCTTGTTTGCTGGTAGTGGTGTGGGAAAAAGTGTTCTCTTGGGGATGATGACTAAGTTTTCGACAGCAGATGTGATTGTTGTTGGTTTAATTGGTGAAAGGGGACGTGAGGTTAAAGAATTTATTGAAAATATTCTCGGTCCTGAAGGTATGGCGCGATCTATTATTGTTGCAGTGCCTGCGGATCAATCGCCAGTGATGCGATTACATGGTGCCCAAGTTGCAACGAGTATTGCTGAAGATTTTCGTGATCAAGGGAAACATGTACTACTTTTAATGGACTCTTTGACTCGATTTGCCCAAGCTCAACGTGAAATTGCTCTGGCGATTGGTGAACCTCCTGCAACAAAAGGTTATCCTCCTTCCGTATTTGCAAAACTCCCAAGTTTAGTTGAACGGGCTGGAAATGGGGAGGCTGGAGGTGGTTCTATTACCGCATTTTATACTGTATTAACCGAAGGTGATGATCAACAAGATCCCATTGCCGATGCGGCCAGAGCAATTTTGGACGGACATGTTGTTTTATCACGAGATCTTGCGGAAAGCGGTCATTATCCTGCCATTGATATTGAGGCCTCTATCAGTCGTGTAATGACTGAAATTTCAGGTGAGGAGCATCTTGAGCTTGCAAGGCGATTTAAACAAGTGTATTCAACTTATCAACAAAACCGTGATTTAATCAATGTTGGTGCCTATACTTATGGTACAGAACGATCAATTGATGAAGCGATAGAATTACAACCTTCACTGATGGCTTTTTTACATCAGGGAATGAATGAAGCGATGGAGTTTGACAGTTGTCTTCATGATCTTGAAGCTGTAATGTCTCAACCCGTTCCGACACAGCAAATAATGAATGCAACTCAATCGACTCTTAAGCCAGGTGTTGCTTCTGCAAATACTTATAAGCAGTAACTGATCTTATAAGCTTAAGATGCAACATTAAATTATATAAAATCATATCAGAAAAAAATGTCTAAACTAAAATCTCAGCGAATGAAGCCTGTCAATCGATTGGCAGAAAAAAAAGAACAAGAGTCTGCAATTGTTTATTCGCAATGTATGGCACAAGTTCATGATTTAGAAAATCAACTGCAAAAACTGTATAGCTATAGAGCTGGATATCATCAACAGATGACTGAAATGTCTAATTTGGGAGTTGGTAGCCATCGCTTGCAAGATACTTTAATGTTTATGAATAATTTGAATCAAAGTATTGAAGGTGTGCTTAAACAAATACAACAACAAAAAGAAATTTGTGAGGGAAAAAAAGAGCAATGGATGGCGTTACACAATAAAACAAGAATTTATACTAAAGTCACTAAAAAATATATTGTTGAAGAACAACTGGTTCAAAATAAAAATGAACAAAAGTTACTTGATGAATTTAATCAATCCTTATTCCACCGTAAGCATAACTCCAATCCTGATTCTAAATAAAGAAGCCAATTTCTTCTGCATTGGCTCTGACTAATACTTTTTACCTCTCTTAGAACTTCATTTCATCTTTCATTTTAAGCAAAAAAAATATTTTTCTTAATGTGATTTCTATAAAGCTATTTCTATTTAAGTTATCTAATTAACTAATTGCTAAAGTTTTTTTAAATTTAAAAAGTTGGTACGGGAGTTGCATTCTCATAAGTTAAGAATAAATAAGTTAATTTTTTGACGAATGAGAAAATGGAAAATACAACTTTATTAAATATTAAATCAACAGCAAGTCACAGCACTGATATTGTTACAGGGCAAGCACTGGCTATGGTTTCATCGGACAAAGCTAAGACGGATGGTTTTAAATCAGCGTTTAGAAATCAGGTGGAAAATAATAAAAAAGATATTCATCAAAATAAAGATTTGCCACATAACGGCAAAGAATTGCCAAAGAAAAAAGTGGCTGCTGAAAAGCAAGATAATACCGAGAAATCCGAACAGAGTAGTGCACAGGATAAGTCATCTGAAGCTGAAACATCTAAAGGTGAGAATAATATTCGAAATATGGATGACAACTCAGCTAATGAAAATAAATCACTCGATCATTCTGAAAATGTAGATAAAACAAAGCAAGCAAATACAGCGGAGCAAGAAAATAATACCGAACAAAAAAGTAGTTCCGAATCTGATCAATTACCAGGGCAGGATGAGTACTCTGAAAAAACATTAAATGGAACAGCTGATTCACAAAAACTAGAACAAGCTATTAGCCAGACTGAAATTCAACAAGATGAAATTGAACAAACTACTGTTGAGCAAACAAAAGTAGATCAGGAAAGTGCTTCAGAACTTAATGACAAGCTAAATAATTCTGAACAGACAGTTCAAGAATTATTAAATACAGAACATGCAAATTCCAAAATGTCACATACGGTCATAAGTCCAGATAACCTTCAAAGTGATAAAAAATTGTCTACTGAGTCTACAAAAGCTCAGCTTAACTTATCGGCATCTGCCTCCAGTGGAAATTCAATATCTCAAGCTGCAAGTGTTTCAATGAGTAATGCTGGTTCGGGTCCTGATTCTGGATTTAATTCAAAGAATGAAACTGCGTTAACCAAAAGCATTGCAGAGTTTCAGCAGTTTATAGAAATGTCTAAAAAGCACTCATCAGCTGGTGACTCAATTGCTAGTGTTAAATCATTTGAGCAAAGCATGAAAGTGCAACAAATGAATAATCAATTACTTCCAAATGACATTAAATTGCCCGTAACCCAAACTTCCGGTCAAAATGCTTTGCCTACTCAAGCTGCAATGCAGGCAATTCCTCTGGATAAATTTAATTCGTCTTTGGCGAATAATCCTTTGTCGTTTTTGAAAACAACAACACCTGCTTTGGAAGTTAAAACTGCAGTTGGTAAGCCTGGTTGGAATCAAAATTTTTCAAATCAGGTCATTATGATGGCCAATAACGGTGTGCAACAGGCAAAAATAAGATTGAATCCAATGAATCTTGGCCCCGTTGAAGCGATGGTGAAATTGTCAGGTGAAACGGCTGTTGTCAGTTTAACCTCGTTACATTTAACCACTAAAGATGCCTTAGAAAGTGCGATCCCAAGATTAAAAGAAATGCTGAATGAGAATGGATTTTCACAAGTTGATGTGAATGTATCTCATCAGGATAAAAAACAGCAGCAGGAAGCTGCGTTAGATTCGAAAACAGGTTCAAACGATGAGCATGGTAAATCCACTATGCCAGGTGACGAACAATTATCAGAAGAAACACTTGAATCTGAGGATGGTATGCAAGTATCTGAATTAGATGACCAGGGTTTAAAGATTGTTGATTACTATGCTTAAGGAGAATAACAATGGCACAAGTAATAAATACTAATGTATATTCATTAAATGCACAGAGAAATTTAAACCAAACCTCTGGGCAGTTAGCAACTGCATTACAGAGATTATCCTCTGGTTTGCGTATCAATAGCGCAAAAGATGATGCTGCAGGTCTTGCAATTGCATCACGTTTTTCTGCCCAAATTCGAGGTTATAATCAGGGTGTCCGTAATGCGGCTGATGCAATTTCACTTGCTCAAACTGCTGAAGGTGCCTACGATGAAATGGGTAATAATCTACAACGTATTCGTGAATTAGCTGTTCAGGCTGCTAATGCGACTAATAGTTCAACTGATAGAAAAGCGATTCAAACAGAAATTTCAGATTTAAAAGCTGAGATTGATCGTGTGACCCATACTCAGTTTAATGGCGTTGAAGTGATTGGTGCTGATGCCGGTTCTTTCTATTTCCAGGTGGGACCAAATGGTGTTGCGTCTATTGATGGTATTACTGTCAATACTGTGAATGTCAGAGCTTCTGCTGTGTTTACAATGATGCAAGGTGCTTCAGCTACTGTTTATACGGCTAATGCAGGTGCAACTGCTAATGTTAATGCTGCTTTGAGTTTAATTGGTCGAGTTGATAACTTATTGCAAGTGATTAATACACAACGTGCAATTTTAGGTGCGACTCAAAATCGATTTGAATCTGTTATCAGAAACGGTGAGAATATTGCGGAACAATTGTCTGCTTCTCGCTCACGTATTGAAGATGCTGATTTTGCAAAAGAAACAGCTGCATTGACAAAAGCACAAATTTTGCAACAGGCAGGAACAACCGTTCTGTCACAAGCTAATGCTGTGCCACAAAGTGTTTTATCTCTTTTACAGGGCTAGTAACTATTCTGAATAGCTTAATGTTTAATGTGTGGGGAAAATTATGACAGAAATACATCAAAATTCTCTCGCCAATAGTCATTCGCTTGAAGAAACACCTAGGAATCCTGGAGACAGGAGTGTTGGGAATGATGCTCAGGGCAGACAATTACTGGATGATAGATCCCGTGATACAACCGCGGGTTCTGTTAATATTTCATTCAATGCTCATATGCGTTTGCGTGCTTATCAGGATCAAAAAGTTCAGTTGACTGATCAAAGTACAATAATGCCGTTAAACTCATCACAGGATACTGTATCTGATGATGTTAGTAATAAAAGTTTTAACAAAATGAGATCTGATGACACTAATGTTCTTGAAGGTGAAAGAAAAGAAAAACATTCTCAAAATAATGAGATGCCTGAGTCATTAAATCATCCTGAAACAAATCACTTTTCAGAAAGTATTACAGGTATGTTAAGTGAGGTTCAGAATAATATTGTTCAAGCTTCTGAACCCGGTTATCGCTATTTAGTGAATATGTTGAGTAATTATCAGACGACGGTTGATAACCCACAACAATTACAGGAAATTATGAGGAAAGAAGAATTTTATCTTACTCGTAGAAAACCTTTTATGGATAGCTCTGATTTTCAAAGTTATAGCCAGGTATTGAATCAATTTTCTAATATTATTGCTCGTCAGCAATTTATTTGAATTTAACCCCAATTAAGTCAATATTCTAAGACAAAATGACAGTCATAATGTGTCAATATCCTATCTCTTTTACTTTTCCATTATTATAAATTTAAAAATAACAGGCAAAATCCACAGTTTTGTTCTATAACTTTAACTGTATTGATAATTGGTGTCATTAAAAAATCTTGATATGAAATTAAGAAAATTCCTTAATTTTTATTAAAGCTTTTTATCTGACTGCCGAATCTTAATATTGAAGCTTCTCTTTGATTATAAATTGACTAGAACGCTTTTATTAATGGAAAGTAAACCGGGAAGTGTTATATGTCGTTTAATAATAAGTCTATGGATTCTAGTGCCAGACAGTTTTTGGCAGTTGCATCTGTACAGGCTGAGCTATTTGCAGTAAAGCAGATATCGAAAAGAATTTCACTGAGTGCAAAAAATGCTAAAGCAATTGCGGCGAGAGCAGGCAGTCAGGCGATGGGCTTCCATCCCATTACTGATTTTATTGATGATGTTGCTATTAATATTACTCAATTAGTTGAAAAAATTAATGCCGAAGCTTTGAAGCTTTCCAGTTTTGCTATCTCTAATCGAAATCGAAGCAGGACTATAGAACAAATGACAGCTGCTACTGAAGATATGGTCAAATATGCCGATCATCAGGGGATAAAAAAACGTCTGGCTGAGTTAGAAAAAATGAAAAAACAATTCATGATTGATTACTGTCGTAAAAATAGTGATTTATTAGAATTGTTGGCTGAAATTAGAAATCAATTACAGGCTGCTGAAATGATTTGTACCACGTCTCGAACAGAGGCTACACGGGCCGGTGATTTTCAGTCAAATCTTGAAGTCGTTGCGGATGAAGTTTCCATTGCTGTTAGCAATATTAAAGACACCTTACAAAGCAGTAAATACCATCTATCTCAACTGTCTTTACGTTGATCAAAGTTATTTTTTCGAAAAAATGATCTTTGAAAAAAAAATTAATTAAAGAGTAGAATAATGATTACACAAACAATATATGATGGCGCTTATCAATGGATTATTATGGGTCGTGATCCAGATAAACCAGGGAAAATTATAGACACCAATCAATATATTGTGAAAGATGGTGAGCGAACCCTATTAATTGATCCTGGTGGCATGGAAATTTTTTCATCTGTATTAGCCGCCACCCTTAGTGTGACAAAGTTAGAACATATTACTGATATATTTGCATCTCATCAGGACCCAGATATTATTTCATCTTTAGGACTATGGAATGAAATGCTGCCAGATATACGTCTTCATGCTTCGGGGTTATGGGAAGGGTTTATCCGGCACTTCAGTAGTGGTGAGGTAAAGTATGTCTCAATCGATGATAAAGGGGGAAGTGTGCGTTTAGAGTCGATTGAATTGCAGTTTATTCCAGCTCATTATCTTCATTCATCCGCCAACTTTAATGTTTATGATCCTAATGCAAAAATTCTTATGAGTGGTGATATTGGTGCAGCTTTGGAAGAGCCTGGAGCACCTATGTTTGTTGATGATTTTGATAGCCACAAAGAAAAAATGCATTTTTTCCATAAACGATGGATGCCATCTAATGAAGCTAAGAGAGATTGGGTTCGCCGTGTTAGGGAGTTAGACATTGACATTATGGCACCTCAGCATGGTCGCATGTTTAAAGGTGATGATGTCAAACGTTTTCTTGATTGGTTTGAGGCACTTGATGTTGGTGTGGCAATACATGGTGGTTAATAGCATGTTTTGACCATGATTACTTTGATTCTGACCCTCTATAAAAAAGCCTGCATTGCAGGCTTTTTTTTGTTTGGCTTGAAAAACAGGATTTTAAGCCATATATAGAAAGTATTAATTGAATATAAGTAATAGGTGATATACCATATGAGCCTTCAGAATATAATTGAAGAAAAATTAAGCCAGGCTTTTACTCCAGACTATTTACTGGTTGAAAACGAAAGTCATATGCATAATGTACTTGCAGGTTCTGAAATGCACTTCAAAATTCAGATTGTATCGGCTGATTTTGATGGTCAAATGTTGTTAAAACGACATAGGGCAGTCAACAAAGTGCTTGAAGAAGAGTTGGCTGGTCCCATTCATGCGTTATCGATGCATACGTTTACCAAAGAAGAATGGGAACAACGAAATGGTCAGGTACCAACATCTCCCCCTTGCCAGGGAGGCGGTAAATAAACTGTCTTAAATACCATATTTTTAACTTAAGTAATTAACTAAAGCTATTAACTATAAAAAGGAACGATCATGGCGACTATTGAGGTCACAGCAGAAAATTTTAATGAAGTGATTAGCAATAATGAATTTGTTATTGTTGATTTCTGGGCTCCATGGTGTGGTCCTTGTAAAGGTTTTGCTCCAGTTTATGAAGAGCTGTCTGAGAAATACCCAGACATTGTTTTTGCCAAGATCAATACTGAAGAAGAGCAACAACTTGCGGGTGAATTCCAAATTCGTTCGATTCCAACTCTGATGATTTTCCGTGAGCAAATCATTTTATTTTCACAGCCAGGTGCTTTACAAGGTTCTCAATTAGAACAGGTCATAGAACAAGCAAAAGGTCTGGACATGGATGAAGTGAAAAAAGATATTGAACAACAGCAAGCAGAACAAGAAACCAAGCAATAATACTGAGCTTGTGTCTTTCAATCTCGGTTTCTTTATTCAAACTATTGTATTTGAATAAAGTCGAACCTACATTTCTAGTGTATATAGCTTGTTAAATGTATATATGCACTAGTCGCTAAGGATTCGTAAATGAAATTTCATGCAGAAGAGTTTAAGCATGACCAACCTGAAAAAATTGGTGTACTATTAGTAAATCTGGGTTCACCTGATGCACCCGATTCTGCTTCTATACGTCGATTTCTTAAAGAATTTTTATCTGATCAACGTGTCATAGAAATACCACAGATATTTTGGCAGTTGATTCTAAACTTAGTGATTTTGCCTTTTCGGCCCCGTAAACTTGTACCATTGTATCAGTCCATCTGGACGCCTGAAGGCTCTCCTTTAGTCTCTATTGCTGAAAAACAAAAAAATAAGTTGGCTGAGTTTTTTTTAAATAAAAAAAGTTTAAATATAGAAAATTCTGAAAAAAAAGATACTGAATTTAGTTTTGCCCTGGCAATGCGTTATGGTAAACCTGATATCCGTTCGGCTCTACGTCAACTGACGCGTGATAATGCCCATAAAATTTTAGTTTTTCCAACCTATGCCCAATATTCAGGGACAACGACAGCTTCTATTTTTGATGCGGTGAGTTCAGAACTACAACAATGGCGCTGGATACCTGAGTTGCGTTTTATCAATAATTTTCATGATGATGATCCGTATATTCAAGCTCTGGCTAATTCAGTGCTGGCTTACTGGCAATCCCATAAAAAAGGTCAAAAGTTAATCATGTCTTTTCATGGTTTACCCAAGCGTAACCTTTTAAATGGTGATCCCTATTATTGCCAATGTCATACAACAGCCCGTTTGGTGGCCGAAAAATTAAACCTGGATGAATCACAGTGGTTAGTTACTTTCCAATCTCGTTTTGGTAAAGCAGAATGGTTAAAACCGTACACCAGTCAAACCTTAGAGGAATTGGCAGAGCAGGGTGTTCATTCAGTTGATGTGATATGCCCAGGGTTCTCTATTGATTGTCTTGAAACTCTTGAAGAAATAGCTGTTGAAAACAGAGATGTTTTTCTTAATGCGGGAGGTCAGGAGTACCAATATATTCCTGCGTTAAATGACTCTGAAGAAAATATTACAGCAATGGCATCTTTAATTGAACAACACACTCAGGGGTGGGAAGTTATAACAGAAGCTGAACAATTGCAGAGTAGAGAAAAAAGGAAAGAAGAAAAAAAGTAGAGACATTTTCTGCTGTCTCTACTCTTTATTTCTTACTTTAAAAGGTTTAGCTGAGTAAACCTTCAAATGGTTGCACATCAACCATTTCTCCAACCTCAATACTGCTGCTTTCTGCAGGAATAACAATAAAACAATTTGCTCGGCTCATTGCTGTGAGTACATGTGATGCTTGAGTACCAGCGTTTTTAACTGTCAATTCTCCACTGTCTGATTGTTCCATGATACCTCTTTGAAAATCAGTTCTCCCTGGACGTTTTTTCAATAATTCAGTGGTCTTAGCTTTAACGGTTAAAGGTAAGACGATGTCCTGACCTTTCATTCGTTTTAATGCTGGCTGGACAAATTGATAAAATGTTGCAATAACTGCAACAGGATTTCCAGGTAAACCAAAAAATAAGCTATTACCTATTGTTCCAAATGCCAGGGGTTTTCCTGGCTTCATAGAAATTTTCCAGAAATTGATTTTCCCTAGTTTTTCCAGTGTTTCTTTCACAAAGTCCGCTTCACCAACAGAAACTCCACCAGAGGTAATGACTGTGTCAGCCAATTCTGAGGCGGTGATGAACGCTTCTTCTATCGCTTCGCGATCATCTGGGATTACCCCCATATCTATCATCTCAACATCCAGATTTTTTAATAATCCATAGAGTGAATAGCGGTTTGAGTCATAAATATCACCTTCATTCAAAGTTTCACCGATTGAGCGAAGCTCATCACCAGTGGAAAAGAAAGCGACTCTTATTTTTCTTGAAACACTGACTTCAGCAATTCCTTGAGTGGCAAGAAAAGCCAGGTCGGTTGGTGATAGTTTTTTGCCTTTGGATAAAAAAGTTTGTCCTGTCTTTAAGTCATCTCCAGCTTTACGAACATTGGCATATGGTTTTGGAATGGTCGTAATGGTAACGTTTTGCTCATCATTCTTTTCGGTATGTTCTTGCATGACAATGGTATCAACGCCATTGGGTACTTGAGCCCCGGTCATGATCCGAATCGCTTCACCAGGTGCTACTTCCCCTTTATAAGGATGACCTGCAAAAGATTGTCCGGCAACTTTTAATGTCAGAGTCGACTGATCATTAATATCGGTACTTTTGAAGGCATAGCCATCCATACCTGAATTATCACAAGGAGGGGTATTAAACGTTGCAATAATATCCTTTGCTAAAACACGGCCAAGTGCCTGACGTAGATCGATTTTCTCTGTGCCTTTAACGGCTTTTATGTCACTAATGATTCGTTTTTGAACATCACTAACACTAAGAAAATGATTGGTGCTAGATGAAACGGTGTCTTTTGTGGTCATTACCATCTTTTCCTGTAATAAAATTCTGTATAAAGTTTGTCTATAATAGTTCTGTAATAAAGTTACTGATCTCAGTAATATTATTCAGATCAAGTGATGAACAGCTTGGTTTCTCATGTAGTGATTGATCGCTTGCTATTGCAATGATATTGGGATCGCCTGGATATAGTAATGGTTTGCCTAGCCTGGGTCTATGCAATTCAATTTTACTGATAGGCTCATGTTTAAATCCCTCAACTAAAATGAGATCGGTTTTTTCTAGATCCAGGTGAGGTAGTAATTCAAATAAGTCAGGGTCAGGCAAATTTTCAGGAAGAGGCTGTTTAAGTGGTTGCTCAACCATCAATGCCCAGCGCTTGGCAGAAGCTACCAACATTTGTTCTGCTCCAGCCTTTCGTAAACGATAACTGTCTTTGCCTGGCGTATCAATATCAAACTTTTCATGGTGGGTATGTTTTACCATAGCAATACGAATATTGGCTTGATTTAGCTCAGGGATTAATTGTTCTAATAAAGTGGTTTTACCTGTTCCACTAAAGGCAGCAAAACCAAGCAAGGGAATATCATTGTAAGTCGTGAGTGAAATCATTAGAAAATTATATCATAATAATAGTGTTTAATAGCCTGAGCTTTATATTTAGGTGTATGGGCTTCTCAATTACGGACTCTTAGTAAAAAATGAAAAAACTCACTTATTCAGATGTTGATATTCTGCAAAAAAAAGCCGGTTATCAAGGTTTTTTTAAGATCAATCAATACATTTTACAGCATCGTAAATTTGATGGGGGAAAAACCCAGAAGTTAACACGAGAATGTTTTGAAAGAGGTCATGCTGTTGGTGTGTTGGCATATGATCCCTGGCAGGACAGTGTTGTTTTTCTGGAGCAGTTTCGTATTGGTGCTTATGCTCATGAAAGAGATGTAGAATCCAATAGGGAATCAGTTGTTTCAAGTGAAAACCCAAGTCCCTGGTTGTTGGAGGTGATTGCGGGTATTGTTGAGCCAGAAGAATCTCAAATAGATGTTGCCCATCGTGAAGCTCATGAAGAAGCTGGACTAAAACTGCTTGAATTGGAATCAATAGGAGAGTTTTACTCAAGTCCTGGTGGTTCTTCTGAAAATACTCAGCTGTATTGTGCTTGTGTAGACAGCACTGGTGTGGGAGGTATTCATGGTTTGGAAGAAGAAGGGGAAGATATTCGTGTATTTGTTGTTCCCTTTAATGAGGCTGTTCAACTACTTCGTGATGGGCGATTGAACAATGCCTGTGCTATGATTTCAATGCAGTGGTTAATGTTGAATCATACTGATTTACAGTCAAGATGGAAAAATTTGTATATTGACCCTAAAATTCAGCAATCTGCTAAAGAAAAAGCTTAATGGGACGCTAATAGCATAGAATCATATTTAGGAGTTTTGTTTGATGTCAGACGTTTCAATATTGGGTATTGCCAGGACAGGTATGCAGACAGGTCTTGATGGTATGAAAAAAAATGCCATTAGTATTGCCAGTAAGGACGCTATGCAAACACAAAATTCTCCTGTGAATGATATTGTTGATATGAAAGTGAATAAATATCAAGTGCTTGCATCAGGTAAAGTAGTAGAAACCGTTGATGAAATGCTGGGTTCTCTCTTAGACGTAAAGGCCTGAAATTATTCTTTGCCGCTTTTTTAACTTTTAAAAACTCTTTTTTCTCTCCTGCTTTTCCAAAAAATCTATTCTATCTGGTACTATCTGCTATACTGAAACTTGAGCAAATCAGTTGTTGTTTCAATTGTTTTGACTTATCTGAATACAGTTTTCAAATGAAACAAAAAGGTTCAGTTATAAATATGACTGTTTGTTTAAATGAGCTTAATGAACTACCACCACTATCAAGCTCAGCTCGAGAAATTCTTAAAATAATTCATGATGATGATGCTGATATTGCCCATTTTAGCCAAATAGTTGAACGTGATCCGGCTTTATTATCAAGAACAATTGGTCTGGCTAATTCTGCTTATTTTGGTAATCGAGCAGTGACTGATGTACAAAGAGCCATCATTGATGTGTTGGGGTTGCGTACGGCTAAAAATATTGTTTTGGGTGTTGTATTGGGAGGAATTTTTAATCCAAAATCATGTAAAGCATTTGATTTGCCGAGGTATTGGTTTGTTAGCCTGATGACTGCAACATTAGCACGAGATATTGCAATTGGGTTAAAAATGACTTCACTGGATGCAAATGAAGCTTACCTTAGCGGTATGTTGAATGAAATTGGCTTGATGGCCCTGGCTTATTTATACCCAGCTGAAATGGGGAGTGTGCTGAGTGATAGCGATACTTCAATCTATGAGAGTGAAAATGAGTTATTTGGTCAAAATCACTACGATATCAGTGCCCGTTTTTTAAATGACTGGCAACTCCCAGAATTTGTTACCGATGTTATGTTGGAGTCAAGTTTAAACTCAAAAAAGGAGTGTAGTAACTTATGTCATATTATTTATTTTGCAAACACTCTGTCTAATATGATTTATGACGATAGCACTATTAATATTTCAGAAATGAATATTCCTGATATTGTGTTAGATGAAGCTCACCTTATTGATTCAATCATTAAAAATGCCAGTGGACAGGTAGATGCATACCGAGACATGGCAAATTTGTTGAGTTGAATGTTTATGTATTCATCTGAAAGTAAAGAAATTGCTGAGCAATTGATAGAAAAATATGCTCCTCTGGTCAAAAAAATCGCTTATCATATGTCAGCACGGCTGCCTGCTGACATACATATTGATGATATTATTCAATCAGGTTTAATAGGGCTTCTGGATGCGGGCAAGCATTATGATCCCAAACAAGGTGCGCAATTTGAAACTTATGCAACTATTAGAATTCGAGGGGCAATTTTAGATGAGGTCAGGCGAAGCGATTGGGCTCCAAAGTCAGTGCATAAAAAGGCAAGAGATTTATCTGCAACGATACAAGAAATTGAGCGCAAAACAGGACGAGATGCCCGTGATATTGAAGTGGCACAGGAAATGGGGATTAGTATCACTGAATACTACCAAATTTTAAAAGATAGTAGTTCATGTCGAATGCTGAGTTTTGATGATTTGGGAACTGATGATACTCAAAGTTTGGGTATTTTTGAAGATAGGCAACAAAATGTGATGGATGAAATTTTAGGAGATGAATTTCAACAACGTTTGTCACAAGCAATTGCAGGTTTACCTGAACGTGAGAGAATGGTTATGTCGCTTTATTATGATACTGAAATGAATTTAAAAGAAGTGGGTACATTAATTGGTATCAGTGAATCCAGAGTTAGTCAGTTGCTAAGCCAGGCACAGTTACGTTTACGTGCTCGAATAATGGGTTAGGCTTATTATTTTTTATGACTCATACTATTAATCGCTCACAACATAAAACAACCACTCCTACGGGCTTATATGAGGCTAATTATCGCCGATTGATTCGTTTAGTACCTGAATTACGTCAATTAAGTGTAAATGAACGTCACAGTCTTTTTTCGTCAGAAATTACTATCCTTGTGTTAGAACAATATAAATACACAACAGTTGTTTCTATTAAACAGTCTTTGCAGCTCTCTATCTCTAAAGATGAAATTAATCAAAATAATAGACCATCAACTGATGTAAAAAAGTTCCACCCTATGACGCATTTGAATTCAATTGATATGGAATTGCGAATTTGTCATGATGCTTGCCTGGTTGAAGTTATTGGTTATCAGGGAAAGTCTCCAGTCCAATCAGCTCTTGTTTATCCAAATAAACATATGTTGCAGATTGATGAAAAAAGACAACTTAATTTGTTTTTAAAAGATGTTCTGGAAAACTCATTAAAAACTGAATATTATCTTAAACAGTCATTATCATAAGCGTATTCACTCTTGTTGTGAGAGCTGGTAAGCAAAGAGTAAATAAACGTTATATGCTCTTTTGAGAATAAAAAATTAATAGTAATGAAAGGAAACCTAAAATAAATATTATGGACAAGCTTATTTTTTTCGTACTTAGTTGTTTTATCTGGCAGGTATCGATTGCCAGCGCAGACGATCTTGAACTTGGTATTCGTTTTTTTGAACAACAGGACTATGCGAAGGCTAAAAAACTTTGGCAACCTCTGGCTCACCAAGGTGATGCTAGAGCTCAATATAATATGGCTCTTCTCTTAAATAAGGAGCTATTGAATAAAGACTCACTCAATAGTAAAAACGATGATAAAACTCAGAATATTTTACAAAGAGAAGAAGTTAACCAATATCTGGCAATGAGCCGCTCAAAAGGGCTTGTGGATGGTTATTATGTTGGTATACCGACTATGGATACCTCTTTTATCCCACCTTCAAATGCCCAACCTGTATCAGTAGAGGTAGAAAATAACAGTATTAATGAACCTTTGGACTGGCTCAATCAGCAGCAAAAAAGCACCTACACACTACAATTGGCAACAGGTAAAAGCTGGAAAAGTATGGAAGTCATGCAAAAAAAATTGATTTCCAGCCAATCATTATTGCAGCCTCAGAATGTCTTCATTCATGAAATTGATAAAAAGGTACAAGAGAAGTTTGTGACTCGATATGTTCTTGTTTATGGCGTATTCGAAACCTACCAGGAAGCTAAAAGTGAAGTAGAAAAACTACCTGAATCAATACAAAAAGCCAGTCCCTGGATTAGACAATTCGGTGTGATACAGTCTATAGTTAATACTAAACAGAAGAATAAAAAAACTTAAACTATTAATGGTTATTACATTGAGTATGAGTCATTTGACTTAGAAATAAGGACTGAGCTCTTTGGCCTTGTGTGTTATTAAATACTTATGAATAAATTGCAGTTTTATAATAATAAAAATAATCAGATTTTGGATTCTGAGCCTGTTTCAGGATGGAAAATATTAATTGTTGATGATGATCCTGAAGTGCATCAAGTCACTCAACTGGTACTTAATCGATTTCAATTTGAAAATAAAACCATTCAGATTTTGCAAGCTCATTCAGCTGAAGAAGCGAAACGTTTTTTTGAAACTGAAAACAATATTGCCGTTGCTTTTGTTGATGTCATTATGGAAACCGACAGGGCGGGACTGGATTTAGTTGATTTTGTGCGAAATGAGCTACAAAATCAGGATGTCAGGATTATTATCCGAACCGGGCAGCCCGGAATTATTCAAGAACAAACAACCATTAATAATTATGATATTGATGATTTTAAAGAAAAAACAGAACTGACAAATAAAAAGCTAATATCAACATTGACTTTAGCAATCAAACATTATGAAACCCATCAAAGATTAACCAATGCTAAAGAATTAGCTGAAAAAGCCAATGAGTCTAAAAGTTTGTTTTTAGCAAATATGTCACATGAACTGCGTACCCCTATGCATGCGATTCTAAGTTATTCAGTTCTAGGTATGAAAAAAGCAAAAAACTTTGTATTAGATTCTCCATCCATTGATACTTTTGACTCTGACAAAGAAAAAATTTCATCTTATTTTGAGAGAATCAATAGTAGTGGTGAACGTTTACTGACGTTACTCAACGATTTACTTGACCTGTCAAAACTTGAAGCCAAAGCAAGCAAAGTTAATTTAGAAATGTTTTGCTTTAATCAGGTGATTGAGGAGATAGTGAAAGAACAAGATGTTATTATTAAAGAAAAAGAGCTGCTTGTAAAATGTCATATTGCTATAGAAAACACTCAAATTTGTAGTGATAAAGCAAAAATACATCAGCTTGTTTATAATTTTTTATCTAATGCCATTAAGTTTTCACCTAATGCTGGAATAATTAATATCTTTTTAAAAGAAGGTATTATTGATGCGCAGCCTGAAGAAAGACCTGCAATACATTTTAGCATTACAGATGAAGGCCCTGGTATTCCTGAGAAAGAATTGGAATTAATATTTAATAAATTTGTGCAAAGCAGTGAAACTTTTACGGGAGCTGGAGGTACGGGTCTTGGTTTGTCAATCAGCAATGAAATTGCTAAGTTACTTGAAGGAAAAGTTTGGGCAGAGAATAAAGTGGGAGATGGAGCAGTATTCAACTTCTTACTGCCAGTGAATGATTAATATCTCTTATTATAAATGTCATTTTATTGGCACTTTGTTTATTTTGGTTCGAAAACAGAGATATAAATGTATATTTTGACTTAAAAGACTTATATTGGAATGAAATTTGCTTGTTTGTTGTAAGGCAATGGTGAAAAAACTATACTATTCATATATACAATTTAAAAAGCAAATTTTAGCTTAATTTCTTTGGATAAAGACCAGAGATAGAAATAAAATGATATTACAAATATAAAACAGGGTTTTGACTATGGCAGATGAAGATCTGGATTTGGATAGTGGTGAAGAAGAGGAAGCGCCAAAATCATCTAAGAAAATGATGATCATTATTATAATAGGTGTGGTTTTACTATTGATTGTAGGTGTTGTGGGCGGTATGTTTTTTGGTGGTTTTTTTGATGATCCTGCACCGACAGAAACTTCACAAGCTATGGAAGGCGATGGTGATGAAGTGGATTCAGATTCAAATGATGAACCAGAATCAACAGAAGAAGTTGCCGACATTTCCTATTGGCCTTTGGAGCCAGCTTTTGTTCTCAATTTTGAGGGGAAAAGTAAAGCGCGTTTTATGCAAATTGGATTGGAAGTTTCAACAACAAATGAAAAATCATTTGCAGCGGTTAAGAAACACTTACCTGTGATTCGAAATGAAATTGTTCTTTTGCTCAGTGGGCAAAAGTATGAAGAGATGGTGACTCCTGATGGTAAAGAACAACTCAGGGCCGAATTAATTGAAACAATTAACAATATACTCAAAAAGCATAAGGCTAAGAAAGGAATTGATAATATTTACTTTACCAGTTTTGTTATGCAATAACTCAAATTTTTACTGAAGTCTGGAAAGATACTTAAGCAGAGCAGGATAAAACCGTGACGGATTTACTTTCACAAGAAGAAATTGATGCATTGTTGCATGGTGTTGATGATGGTGATGTCGACACTGATGATGATGATGACGAGGATGGCTCTGCCAGACAATATGACTTCAATAGTGAAGATCGTATTGTTCGTGGCAGGATGCCAACGCTTGAAATGATCAATGAGCGATTTGCTCGATATCTTCGAATCAGTATGTTTAACCTATTACGTCGTTCAACTGAAATATCAGTAGGTGGAATCCAGACTTTGAAGTTTGGGGAATATATTCACACTTTATTTGTTCCTACCAGTCTGAATTTGATTAAAATGAAACCCTTAAGAGGAACAGCATTGTTGGTGATAGAACCGACATTGGTCTTCATTCTAGTTGATAATTTTTTTGGTGGGGAAGGGAAATTTCATGCCAAAATTGAAGGGCGGGAATTCACTCCTACTGAACAACGTGTTGTGCATATGTTTATGGAGTTGTGCTTTGAAGACTTAGTTAAAGCATGGTCCCCAGTGATGCCTATGCAATTTGAATTTTCATCACGAGAAGTTAATCCGCAGTTTGCTAATATTGTTAGTCCAACAGAGGTTGTTGTTGTAAGTAGTCTGCATGTCGAGTTAGAGGGTGGCGGTGGTAATATTCATATTACGATGCCTTACTCTATGTTAGAACCTATTCGTGAATTATTAGATGCTGGAATTCAAAGTGATCGAAGTGATGTTGATGAACGATGGAACCAGTCATTAGGTGATGAAATTAAATCTGCAGAAGTTGGCCTGTCATCAATATTGGGAGGCACCTCATTAACCTTACAGGAAGTGGTTAATCTTAAGGAAGGTGATATTATTCCTATAGAAATTAAAGATGAAGTGAGTGTTTTTGCAGAAGGAATACCTGTTTTTAAAGCAAGTCATGGAATCCATAATGGACATCATTCAATTAAAATTGTTGATAAAATGGAACGTCCTACTCATATTGAAACAGGTATTCCTTTCCTGGATGAAGCTTTTGTACAAACTGATGCAGAAAAGGCTGCTTCTGGAGAGGTAAAAGCTTTACCAAAATAATTGGCACTCGGTTAGAAAATGTAATATTAATGTACACTAAACTTTAAATAAAACATTTCAAATTGAAAATGAAAAACTGAATATTATCGGTACTGGGATAAGTAATAATGAATGATGAAACTGAAGAAGATCCATGGGCAGAAGCCATGGATGAGCAAGCTGAATCTGAAGCGGCTGGATTTGAAAATCTAGAAGATGATGGTGTTCAATCAGATGATGAAATTAACCTGGATGTGATATTAGATGTCCCTGTTGATATTTCAATGGAAATTGGTCGAACAAAGCTGAGTATTCGTAACCTGTTAAAACTGAATCAGGGTTCGGTTATTGAATTGGATCGATTGGCAGGTGAACCAATGGATGTCCTTGTGAATGGTACATTAATTGCTCATGGTGAAGTGGTTGTGGTTAATGATAAGTTTGGTATACGCTTAACAGATGTTATCAGTCCTGTTGAACGCATTAAGAAACTTAAATAGAACCATGATTCTTCTTTTTGTAAAAGACATATTGACAGAAAAAAGAAAACTGATAAATCATGATGCCAAAAAATGTTCATTTTTTTTTCATCTTTTTGTTATTTTGATATTCTTTTTACCTTTTAATGTCAGTGCAATTCAAAATGCAGAAACATCGGCGCTTGATCAAAAACAAGAAATACAAGCTCCTACAGAAAAAAAGAAATATTCATTTTTAACGAATCAACAAACCTCTAATTCGATCATCAATTCGGGGGCAGGCAGTCAAAAACAATCAACATCTCCAAATGCTGATGCTTTAAGTGTTTCTCTGGGGCTCATTTTTATTTTAATTATTATTTTTTCCCTGGCCTGGTTTATGAAAAAAATGGGCTATAGCCATGTGTCTGGAAAAGGTCAATTAAAAATTATTGCATCACTCAATCTCGGGCCTAAAGAAAAAATTTCAGTGATTCAAGTTGGCAATCAGCAATTACTCGTGGGTATGACTTCTACACAAATTAATACTCTGCATGTGTTGGAAGAGCCACTTATTGAAAGCAAAAGTGAAATTAAAGGTGAAGTTGAGACAGACAATCACTTTGCCAACAAATTATCTGAATTTCTAAATAATAAACAAACAAAAAGAAATACCTGATTTTTAATATTGACTAAGATTTAAAAGTCACCATAGTTAATTTAATGCTCATTTATTATAGATAGGCCAAATCTTCTAATGGAAAAAATTCATCTGATTCGATCTTTCTCCAAATACTCTATACCATTATTTGCTTTTATATTGGTTGTATTACCAGGTCTCACGTATAGTGCGCCAGGGCTTGATGCATTGACAGTTACTACAGGGCCAGATGGGGAACAAAACTGGACTGTAACTATTCAAGCCATGGTTTTGATGACCGTTATTACCATGTTACCGTCTATGTTGCTTATGATGACCTCCTTTACGCGTATTATTATTGTTTTGGCTATTGTGCGTCAGGCTACAGGTTTAATGCAAGCACCTCCAGCTCAAGTTCTTGTTGGTCTGGGGATATTTATGACAATGTTTATTATGGCTCCGGTCTTTGATCGTATGTATGTCGATGGTTTCAAGCCCTATCTGGATGAACAAATTGGAATAAAAACCGCAGTTGAGCGAGCATCGATTCCATTGCATGAATTTATGTTAGCTCAAACTCGTGAAAAAGATCTAACTATGTTTTCAGAAATTGCCAAAAAAGGACCTTATAATTCACCTGAGGATGTTCCCTTTACGGTATTAATTCCATCATTTGTAACGAGTGAATTGAAAACCGCATTTACTATTGGTTTTTTGATATTTATTCCATTTTTGATTATTGATTTAGTGGTTGCCAGTGTTTTAATGTCAATGGGCATGATGATGCTATCACCATTAATTGTATCTATGCCATTTAAACTAATGCTTTTTGTTCTGGTTGATGGCTGGTCAATGATCATGGGAACATTAGCTTCAAGTTATTATATTTAGCGAGGATTATAATATGACACCAGAATCCGTTTTAGATATTCTTCAAGGGGCTGTTTTTCTTATTATCACTTTGCTGCTGATTATTTTGATACCTGCTTTGATTGTTGGTTTGGCCGTTAGTATGTTTCAGGCAGTGACCTCATTAAATGAACAAACATTAACCTTTATTCCTAAATTATTAGTTACGTTTGCAGTATTAATGTATGCCGGTCCTTACATGTTAGGACGGTTGATGGAATATATGAATCAAATGTTTATAAATATTCCACTGTATCTCAGTGGGGGGTAGCATGTTTACCACTGCTGAAATAACGGCATTTGTTGGTGCTTTTATTTGGCCTTTCATTCGTATTAGTGCCATGATGATGACGGCTCCGATTTTTTCAGCAAAGTCTGTTCCTATAAAAGTTCGGGTGACCACTGCCGTCGTTATTACTATGGTTGTTGTACCAATTTTACCTCCTTTACCTCTCGTGGATTTTATTAGTGGCGAGGCACTTCTTATTGCCATTCATCAAGTGATCATTGGTGCAATTATGGGCTTTGCTTTACAGCTAGCGTTTAACTTGTTTGTTATGTCAGGACACATTTTGGCAATGCAGGCCGGTCTTGGTTTTTCTATGATGAACAGTCCTCAAGATGGCATTCAAGTTACTGTTGTTGGACAGCTTTATTTGTTTTTAGCCACATTTTTATACCTGGCTCTTGATGGTCATCTCATATTGATTCGAGAAGTAGCTAATAGTTTTAGTTTGCTTCCTATTAATACCATTGGTATTTCTACGACAGGCTATTGGATGCTGGTCAGTTGGGGGAGCCAAATGTTTCAAAGTGCCGTGATGATGGTTTTGCCTGCCATGACAGCCTTGCTCATGGTCAATATCAGTTTTGGTGTGATGTCTAAAGCTTCTCCTCAATTGAATCCTTTTTCTGTGGGCTTCCTTATTACCATTATGCTTGCCTTTGTCATTATTTATATCACTATGCCTACTTTGGTGCCTTATTTTGAGAGGATAATGACGGATATATTTCAGCTTATCCAGGATATTTTGGAACATAGTGCTACACAACAAACGGTTCTATATAACGATCCTTTTATTATAACGTTTAGAGGGAGCAGCTGATGGCTGAGAATGCAGACGGCCAGGAAAAGTCGGAAGACCCCACGAGTAAAAAGAAGTCAGAAGCTCGAAAAAAAGGTCAGGTTGTACGTTCTCAGGAATTAACGACTTTTTTTATGCTACTGGCTTCTATTCTTGGTATTATGTTTTTTGGTAGCGGCATGATTGAAGCAATTACTGATATTATGAAAAATAATTTCTCAGTAGAACGCAATACACTTTTTGATACTGAACAACTCTTTATACACTTCAAGTCTGAATTATCTTCCATGTTATTTGCGGTTTTACCTCTATTTATTTTGATGATTATTACGGCTATTTTAGCCAGTTCTCTTTTAGGTGGTTTTAATTTTTCAAGTGAGGCAATACGACCTAAATTAACCAAACTAAACCCCAAAAAAGGACTGAAAAAAATCTTTGGTACCAAAGGGGTTATAGAATTAGTAAAAAGTATATTAAAAATTGGTTTGATGGGAAGTATTGCTGTATTTTTTCTCTGGAAAGCGAATAATGAAATTTATGGCTTATCAGAGGAGCCTTTTCCTGGAGCTTTTATTCATGCAATGGAATTAATCACCTGGCAGTTTTTATTGGTTGCATTAGCTATGATTATTGTTGCTATGATCGATGTGCCTTATCAACTTTGGAGTAATCAGCGTCAATTAAAAATGACCAAGCAAGAAGTTAAGGATGAATCAAAAAATACAGATGGTAATCCTGAAGTAAAAGGGCGAATTCGTCAGAAACAACAAGAAATTGCAATGCAACGGATGATGGGGGATGTACCTAAGGCCGATGTCATTATCACCAATCCAACTCATTATGCTGTGGCCTTACAATATGATCCAGAAGGAGCAGGTGCTCCTATTATGTTAGCTAAAGGTGTTGATTTGGTTGCTTTACAAATTCGTAATGTTGCCCAGGCTAATGAGGTGCCAATTATGGAAATTCCACCTTTATCTCGCGCTATTTACCATTCAGTAGAAATTGGTCAGGAAATTCCTGCAGGTCTTTATGTTGCTGTGGCTCAAGTTCTTGCCTATATCTTCCAATTAAAAAATGGTGATATTGATAAATCAACAAAACCTGATATGTCAGACTTACCAATACCACCAGAATATCAAAGATAATAAAAGTATTCATACAGTGATGTATTGAAACCATGCGCCTCCCAATTAGATGCACTTATTTACCAGGCTGTTGTTTTAATACAAACATCTATCCGAACGCTTCTCCATCATGTAAAATACTTCTTTTTTTCCTTCCAGAGAGATGAAATGACTGTAAGAACTCGCTTTGCTCCAAGTCCAACTGGCTATTTACATATTGGTGGTGCCCGTACTGCTTTGTTTTCCTGGCTGTATGCCAAACGTCATCAAGGCAAATTTGTGCTGCGTATTGAAGATACCGATAGAGAACGCTCTACTCAAGAAGCTGTTGATGTCATTCTTGAAGGTATGCAATGGTTGGGGTTGAATCATGATGAAGGACCGTTTTATCAAACGGAACGAATGGATCGTTATAAAGAGGTGATTCAGCAATTATTGGATAGTGGTTATGCTTACAAATGCTATTGCAGTAAAGATGAGCTGGATGCTATGCGTGAAGCACAAATGGCAAAAAAAGAGAAAGCTCGTTATGACCGCCGTTGCCGAGATTTGAATGTACCGCCAGCAGGTAAAGAAGCTGTGGCGCCTGTTATCCGATTTAAAACTAATATTGATGGTGAAGTGGTGATTAATGATCATGTAAAAGGTCAGATCGTTATCAATAATAAAGAACTGGATGACTTAATTATTGCTCGTGGTGATGGTACTCCAACCTATAATCTGGTTGTTGTGATTGATGATCTGGATATGGAAATGACTCATATCATTCGAGGTGATGATCATTTAAACAATACGCCTCGTCAAATTAATATCTTAAAAGCAATGGATGCTCCAATACCAGAATATGCTCATTTACCAATGATTCTGGATGAAAAAGGAGCCAAGTTATCAAAGCGTCATGGCGCTGCTAATTTACTGAATTATCGTGAAGAAGGCTATCTGCCCGAAGCATTATTAAACTATCTTGTTCGTTTGGGCTGGTCTCATGGTGATCAGGAAATTTTTACAATTGATGAAATGATACAACTATTTGATTTGGATGATATCAACAAATCTGCTTCATCTATTAATCCTGATAAATTACTTTGGTTAAATCAACACTATATTAAAGAAAGTGATCCAGAGCATGTTGCAGAACATCTTGCATGGCATATGGATAAGCAGGGTATTAATACTGAAAATGGTCCGACACTAACTGCCATTGTGACAGCCTTATCAGAACGGAGTAAAACTCTGGTTGAGATGGCACAAAGTAGTCGATATTTCTTTGAAGATTTTGATGAATTTGATGAAAAGGCTGCGAAAAAGAATCTTAAAGCTGGAGCTCTTGAGCCATTACAAAAAATGTTGGAACGTTTCACTGATATTTCAGAATGGGATGGTCAAGCTTTGCATCAAATCGTTTTAGATTTGACTGAAGAACTGGAATTAAAACTGGGTAAAGTAGCACAACCTCTACGTGTTGCAGTAACAGGGGCAGGGATGTCACCTTCTATTGATGTGACTCTTGAGCTGATAGGTCGTGATCGCTGTTTGAGTCGTATGGCTAAAGCGATTGCTTATATTGAAGCAAGAGTTGCTGCACAATAAATATTATTTGTCTTCTTTAAGTGGTGGTTTTAAATAATTGTTTTCTAGTGTCCGGTCAGTAATTCGACTTTGATATACTCAAGGTCTTCTGGCCGGGCATGCATGACAATAATATCATTTTCTTTTAATTGTAAGTCGGGTGTGGGCTGTTTTCCTCGAATGCCTCATCGGCGTAGAGCTGTGAAAACAATATCACGTCCATCCAGATTAATATCACCAATTCTCATACCAATTGCACGAGAACCTGGATGTAAGACCATTGTATACATATGCTCGTTGATTTTACTTGATTCCTCGTGTGAGGCTTCATCTCCAGGGTAATAACCACGTAAAAATTTATATCTATCTCTACGGGCTCTGGCAATATCCTTGGTTATTTCATTGAGAGGCACATCTAAATGTATTAGAAGATGTGATGCCATAATGATTGAAGATTCCAGTGTTTCCGGAATCACATCGGTTGCACCTTCTGAATAGAGTTCATCCAGTTGAGTTTCATCAATACTACGAACCAGAATTGGGATGTCGTTTCTAAAAGTACGTACTTGACGGATAATTTTTTTTGCTGCCGAGTTGTTTTTTATAGTCACAACGATGGCTCGAGCTTTATTAATTCCTGCAGCTTGTAATACTTCTTTATGGATTGGATCACCATAAACCACGGTTTCTCCAGCCTCTATAGCTTCCTGTATTCGTATAGAATCCAGATCCAAAGCAATGTAATTTTGACTTTTTTCTTCAATAAAACGTGAAATATTTTGCCCGATATGACCATAACCACAAATGATGACATGATCTGAAAGGGGGATACTATTTTGTTCAATTTTATTGATAATTTTTTGTCTGTTTGAGAGGTAGCTTTGTTTAAAAATAATTTTTACCCAGCGGCCATTATTTGTAATGATCCAGGGCGTGAGCATCATACTTAGGATAATTGCAGATAATACAATTTGAATTGTTTCAGGTTCGATAACATTATTAGCGAATGCCAGTGTGAGTAATGCAAAACCAAATTCTCCTCCTTGGTTTAATACCAAACCAGTACGTAAAGAGACCCCTGGTGTAGCACCAAATAAATAACAGAGCATGGTGACAATAAATGTTTTAGCGACGATTAATAATAGAGCGACTAAAATAACCCAATGTAATTGTGGAATTAAGGCGTTTAAATCTAATAACATTCCAACAGTGATAAAAAAAAGACCAAGTAAAATATTTTGAAAAGGGCGTATATCCACTTCAATTTGATGACGATATTCTGTTTCACTTAACATCATTCCAGCAATAAACGAGCCTAGAGCTAAAGAAAGTCCAGCAGCATGAGTGGCCCAGGCTGCAGACAATGCAATTAATAAAACGGATAGAGAAAATAACTCAGCTGATCGAATATTAGCGATTGTTCTCATTAAAGGGCGTAAAATCCAGTGACCTATTGCTAACATGATAATTAATATGATGCCACTGGTCATAAATGTCTTAATTTCAAGAGAAAGAAGTAAAGTTTCATCACTGTTTAGGGTTGGGATTAAAACCAGAAGCGGGATTACAGCTAAGTCTTGAAAAATGAGTATGCTGACAGCAAGGTGTCCATGTCGTGAATTAAGCTCAAGTTGTTCTGATAGTTGCTTAGTCACAATGGCTGTAGATGATAAAGCAATAATTCCTCCAACAATAATCGCTTCTTTCACATTTTGACTAAAATACCAGTCAATGGAACCTGCAATCAAAGAGGTCAGAAGCATTTGAGTTCCTCCCAAACCAAAAACTTCTTTTCTTAAGGTAATCATTTTTGATAATGAGAATTCAAGACCAACAGTAAACATAAGGAAAACAACGCCAAATTCAGCAATAAAGCGAACGTCTTGTGTATCATCAACAAGACCCATAGCGTGAGGACTAACAATAATACCAACCACGAGATAAGCCAAAATTGGTGCAATATTAAAACGTTTCAGACAGACGATAGAAAACACCGCCAGTGTCAAAAGAACGACTATTTCCTCAAATGTTATGTGATTCATCTAACAAGTATAGTCTAGATATGAAATTTGGCAGATAAATGTCAGCCTGGAGATAAAGGAAAGGTAATACTGAAAGTGTTCTATAGGTGCAAAAAAATGTTGTTGACCTGACTCAAAGCAATAGGATTTTAAGTCAGGTAAAAGATAGTAAGGTGGAATGAATATTTGAATTTTTATTGAATTTATTAAGATTCAACTGTGTTACGATTATTGCTTAAAGAACTTTACATAACCCCTTCAAAACCATATCGGTATAACTGATGATTCCAATGATTTTCCCATGTTCAACAACAGGAACTCGTGATAAACCCAGTTGTTCAAACATACGGGCACAATAACGTATATCCATATCCGGATTTATGGTGACGGCAGGTTTAGTCATTACTTCATAGACATTGGTTCGCTCAATGGACTTATCAACGGCCAGTACTTTTCGGGCAATATCAGAAATAACCACAATACCCCATTCATCATGTTCATGACGTTTATTGACAATCAATGTTTTGGTTTCAATGTGTTGCATTTCAGCCAATGCTTCTTTGACAGTTTTCATACCATCAACAAAATCGACATGAGTTTTCATGACATCTTTAACCATAATGCGTTCAGAATTCATAATCTTTCCTCGACAGTTTCGCTCAATTGCTGGATTTGATGGGAGACACCAACGGCATCTTCAACATTGATTTGAAAGGCAATTCCAGTACCCGGTGAATTATCAAATTTACCGACCTCACTGATTACTTCCAGAACATCACGACTTAAATGCTCTTCAACCAATAATAATAAGACATCTCGCTGAGTTTCCAGAGTCAGTCCAAAAAAGGTTTTCGTTTGTTTGACGCCTTCACCTCGGGCATTATTGATGACTGTAGCACCAGTTGCACCTGCCGTTCGACTGGCAGCTAAAACTTCATCAGTCATATCATCATTTACTAGAGCAATAATTAATTTAAAATGCATTGCCGTTCTCTCTTTTTGTTTTCATTTCTCAACGTGTTGAGTGGATTTTTTCATTCTATTTCCATACCATTCAGATAATTGGGCATAGGCCAAAACAGAAATAATAGGGAATAAACTGGCAAAAGCGATTAGACCAAAACCATCTAATAGTTCACTGCGTCCAGGGACTTTTGCTGCTAAACCAATGCCAAGTGCTGCGACAATTGGGACTGTGACTGTTGATGTAGTAACACCACCTGAATCGTAAGCCAAAGGGATAATCAACTTGGGAGAATAAAAAGTTTGAATTACCACAATAATATATCCACTAATAATAAACCAATGCAGTGGCAGCCCGGTTACTATTCGCCATGAGCCCAGTGAAATACCAAATGCTACACCAATAGCTACTGCAATACGAAGTCCCCAAATACCAATTGTTCCACCCGATACATCATTGGCTTTAATTGCTACGGCTAAAAGAGAAGGCTCAGCAATAGTGGTACTAAAACCTATAGTAAAAGCAAAGACGTAAACCCAGAAATATTGACTCCAGTGGAATTCAATGACTTGAGCACCTTGAGCCACACTTTGGCTAACAGGTGATATAAATGTTTGGCGGATAAATTCAGGATCAGTTAATTGTGCTGCCATCAATTTGCCAATAGGGAATAAAGCCTCTTCCAAACCTTGAAGGAATAGAGCCAGACCAAAAATAACATAGAAAAAACCAATTAAAACCCTTTTTAAATTAGGGATTTTTTTTCGGATAACAAAGAATTGGAAGCCAAAGATAATGCCTGCAATTGGGAGTACATCAGTGATCGTATGTATAAATGTCCAGAAAAATTCAATGATTGCATTCATTAGTACAACATCCCATAGGCCATAACAAAAATCATAGGAGTCAAGGAGGCTAAAGCGATTAAACCAAATCCATCTAACATGGGATTACGGCCTTTAATACTGGAGGCCAGTCCAATACCAAGAGCTGTCATTAATGGTACTGTAATTGTGGATGTTGTAACCCCGCCAGAATCATAGGCAATACCGATAATTTCTTTGGGTGCTATCATTGTCATGCAAACCACCAGTACATAACCGCCCATAATGACCCATTGAATAGGCCAGCCTTTAATAATTCTCAAAACACCCACTAAAGCAGCAAGACCGACAGAGAAAGCCACAGTAAACTTGAGTCCCTGGGCATATTGTGCAATGGCAGCATCAGTGGTTTCTATGACCCCGCCTTGAGCTGCAATACGTGCAGCCTTTTTAGATACTGCAATCAGTGCAGGTTCAGCAACTGTGGTACCAAAGCCAAGACAAAATGCAAAAGTGAGCAGCCAAAAGACACTGCCTTTGCGTGCAAAAGCAAAAGCCATTGATTCACCTATGGGAAAAAGTCCCATTTCAAGACCATAGACAAAAAAGGTGAGTCCTACGACAACAAGAATAGAGCCGATGACAATGTCATCCATGTTGGGTATGGGTTGTTGAAGAATAAATATCTGAAAAAAAGCAATGACAATAGCAATCGGTGCCAGATCTCTTGCACTGGAAGCAATTGTTTTTAAAAAATGTAATATAGGGCTCTTCATATAATAAAAAAATCAGGGTGGCGTAACCACAAAACCTCAACTATATTTAATCACGAATAACTTTTATCAAAGGATAGTCTCTATCATAGTGGTATTAGTTGATCATTCAAGCAAAATTGTAAAAAAAACTAAAGCTTTAATTTTAATTACCGATACTGCTAATGAAGAACATTTTTGGGTGTTCCTAATTAATAACAATAATTAATACTTAAAAGTAATAAATTGATTTAGTGGTAAAACATATTAGGATTTTATTATGAGTGAACCTGCAGAAAATACTGAAGGCTTAGTCACCTTTGATGATACTTTGGATATTACAATGGCAGCGACTTATTTTGAAAAATTGACTGAAATGTTAAATCAACATAAATCAATTGTCTTAGATGGTGAAGGTATAGAACGAATTGATGGTGCAGGTTTACAATTACTGGTTGGTTTTTTTAAAGCGGCAGAATCATTACATGTCACAATTAAATGGCAAGCGTGTTCTGATGTTTTGAAAAAGAGTGCCAAATTATCAGGCTTGACTGTTTGTTTGGAAATTAAATGATTGTCTTGTTATAGCTATTTTTCATTTTTGAAATGAAGCGCTATTTCATGAGAAGTAAAACAATGTGCTTTCTATACTAAATACTGGAGAAAAATAAATGCCCAAATCAATTTTGGCAGTCGATGATTCAACCTCTATGAGACAAATGGTTGCTTTTACACTTAAAGGTGCAGGTTACCAGGTGACCGAAGCTGCTGATGGACAACAGGCACTGGACATTGCTAAGACAAGAACTTTTGATATGGTTTTATCTGATGTCAATATGCCAATTATGGACGGTATTGAATTAATTAAAAATTTACGTGCTTTGCCAAGTTTCAAGTTTACCCCTATTTTGATGTTAACTACTGAAGCAGGCACTGAGAAGAAAATGGAAGGTAAAGCTGCTGGTGCAACAGGCTGGATTGTTAAGCCATTTAATCCGGATCAGTTATTGAATACAGTAAATCGTGTCCTTTCTTAGAGTATTTTATTTATCATTTGCCAGTGAAAAGAAGAATGGCTAATGTTTTTTTGTTTTCTTATATAGAACTTGACAGAGACATGCTGTCAGGGAGTGCATAATGTCTATTGATTTATCACAATTTAAACAAACCTTTATTGAAGAAAGTGATGAAGGTCTTGATGTTCTTGAATCAGGTTTACTGGCACTGGATTCAGGTACAGCAGATGATGAAGTCATACATGCAGTATTCCGTGCAGCACATTCTATAAAAGGTGGTGCTGGTACCTTCGGTTTAAATGAAATTGCCAGTTTCACTCATGTCATGGAAACACTTTTAGATGAAATGCGCGATGGACGGCGTGCAATAAGTAAAGAAGGTGTCAATCTTCTTCTAAATTCTGTTGATGTCTTAAGAGAATTAATGGATGCGGCACGAGATGATGTGGCACCTGAAATGTCACGAGCAAATGAAGTACAAGCACAACTTGATGTCTTACTGGCGAATAATGATGGCCAGGTTCAAAGTGCTGATGTATCGGATGAAGAGCAAACTGGGAGTGGTGTTTCTAATTCGGGATCAGAACAAAAAGGATGGATAGTTAAATTCCGTCCACATGAACATATGCTCCGCACTGGAAATGATACAGTGAGAATGTTCAAAGAGCTTTCATCACTTGGTGATATGGAAAACTCTGCAGATTTGACGACACTACCAGAATTTACACTGATGGATCCTGAGCTTAGTTACTTGAGTTGGACAATAACTCTGAAAAACAATGAAGAGCAGGGTGATATTGACAAAGCTACAATAGAAGAAATTTTTGAATGGGTTGAAGACGATTGTGATTTAACAATTGAACCTTTATTTGAAGGTGGTTTGGTTGAGACAGAAATAGAACCTTCAGAACCTGTCGAAAATGTCATTCCCGTTGCCGAAGCTGCAACAATTTCTGATAACGTAAAGCCCATCGAAGAACCTCCGGTTGAAAATACCTCTACTGAAAGAGTATCACCCAAAAAGAAGAAATCATCTGAAGGTGGTTCAATCCGTGTTGGTACTAATAAAGTTGATACTCTGATTAATATGGTGGGTGAATTAGTGATTACCCAATCCATGCTAAGTCAGATGGGTGATGAATTTTCCATGGATAAATTGGAAGGTTTACGTGAAGGTCTGGCACAACTAGAACGCAATACTCGTGAATTACAAGAAAGTGTTATGCGTATTCGTATGTTACCTATCAGCTTTTCTTTTCAACGTTTTCCTCGGCTGGTACATGATCTGAGTCAGAAAATGGATAAGAAAATTGAATTAAAAATGACCGGTGAACAAACAGAGCTGGATAAAACAGTGATGGAAAAAATAGGTGACCCTCTGGTTCATCTGGTTAGAAATTCTTTAGATCATGGTATTGAATCCCCTGAAATTCGCCTTGCTGCCGGTAAAAGTGAAATGGGGACAATTAATCTTAATGCTTATCATCAGGGTGGTTTTATCATTATTGAAATTGTTGATGATGGTGCAGGCTTGCCTAAAGATAAATTGCTTAAAAAAGCAATAGAAAAAGGGCTGGTGTCTCCTAATGAAAATTTACCCGATGAAAAAATTTATGATTTAATTTTCCATCCAGGATTTTCAACTGCCGATCAGGTGAGTGATATCTCTGGTCGTGGTGTCGGCATGGACGTCGTCAGGAAAAATATAAAAGAACTGGGCGGTAATGTTGATGTAACGACCAATCCAGGCAAAGGAACTAAATTTACTATTCGTTTGCCTTTAACCCTTGCTATCCTTGATGGCCAGTTGATTCGTGTTGGCAGTGAAACTTATATTATCCCTCTCGTTTCTATTATTGAATCATTAGAAATACAGACTGAAAATATTAATTCAATCGCAGGAACAACAGAAGTTTATAAAATGCGTGATGAATATATACCCTTAGTTAGGTTGTATGAGGTCTTTGATGTGAAACCTGAAACGACTCGTTTACAAGATTGTTTACTTGTCGTAGTTGAAGGCGATGGTGGTAAAGCGGGTATTGTTGTGGATGACTTATTGAGTCAGCAACAAGTTGTGATAAAAAGTCTTGAAACAAATTATAGACGACTTGACGGTATTTCCGGTGCAACTATCTTAGGTGATGGTACTGTGGCACTGATTTTAGATATGTCTGGTTTATTGGCTATGGCAAAAGAAATTGAACCCGTACGATCTTATGCCAATGCTTAATATAAAAATGAATACTATTTTGAAATACATGACTCAGAGTGAAAAATATTGTTCAGGAGAAATAAATGAGTAACATTCAGGACATTGTAGGGGATTTAGATGCATTGACTGATGAAAATGCTGATCAGTATTTAACCTTTATTATTGCAGGTGAAGAATATGCAATAGATATTCTTCGAGTACAGGAAATAAAGGGGTGGGATAAAGTCACTACATTGCCGAGAACTCCAGAATACTTACAGGGCGTGATTAATTTACGAGGCACAATTGTCCCTATTGTTGATCTAAGAAAACGTTTTAATATGCCAACGATTGTTTATGGTCCAACAACAGTTGTTATTGTTTTAAGAGTTGTAGGTGAAGAACATGATCGAATTATGGGAATAATTGTTGATGGTGTTTCTGATGTTCATAATCTAAAACATAATTCAATTAAAGCCGCACCTGAAATGAATGGCTCAATAGATGCTCGCTTTGTTTCTGGGCTCACTACGATCAACGATAAAATGGTTGTGATCATGGATATTGATACTTTGCTTAATTCATCTGATTTAGATTTGGAAGATAATGTTGCCTAGAATTAATGTTCAATTGCTTGTTGAGATTATATGAACGTGATAGCAATAATGAATCAGAAAGGGGGGGTTGGTAAAACCACCACGACATTAAACCTTGCTCATGCACTGGCTCTGCAAGGAAAAAATGTTCTGATGCTCGATATGGATCCACAAGGACATCTAAGCAGTTGTTTTGCCGTTGATACCTATAATAGTAGTGGCATGGATGAAGTGTTAATAGATAATAAATTATTGCAAGAAGCCTTTATAAACGTAAGGGAAAATCTTTTTCTTGTCCCTGCAGGAGCAAGATTGGGTGAGTTAGAAAGCAAAGCGCAAGAAGGTAGTAATAAGGGATATCGTTTACATGAGGCCCTGTCAGTGATGAAGTCGGAAGGGTGTTTATTAACTGACTCATCTTCAGCTAAAGGCTCTTCATTAGCTGAAGGCTCTCCACCAGCTGAAGGCTCTCATCTGGATTATATTCTAGTGGATTGTCCACCAGCCTCTGGTTTATTAGCAATGAATGTTATTTTAGCTTGTGATGAACTGATTGTTCCTGTTACTGGAGATTATCTGGCTTTACAAGGACTATCAAGACTTATAAAGGTGGTTAGTCATATTGAGCAGACACTACAAAGAAATACAAAAAAATGGTTTGTAATAACTCGTTTTCAAAAGCAAAGAAAGCTGGCTAATCAAATCAGAGAAAAAATGGTTGGATATTTTCCTAATCAGGTTTTTGAAACTGCCATTAGAGAAAATGTGTCTTTAGCAGAATCACCTGGCTTTTCAAAAACTATCTTTGAATATAAACCTAAAAGTAATGGTGCTGAAGATTATAAAAACTTAGCAATTGACCTATTAAAACAACGAACATTTCACTGAAGTAGTATAGGCAGAAGAAAGTAATGGCAAAAAATGATGAACGTCTTGGATTTGACCCACTTGCCTGGATGGGAGATGGTGAACATTCTGACGATGAACAAAAGACCTCAGATGAAATAAATTCAAATAAATCTAATGTTATAGCAAAAGATGCCGATACGATTTCTAGTGGTGACGTAAAATCAACAGCTAAGAAAAAAGCAGTAGTTAGAAAAAAAGCGGTGACTAAAAAAGCTGTGGTGAATGCAGGAAAAACCACTAGTACAAAAAAAGTGGTGAAAAAAAAGGTAGCACCTAAGAAAAAAGTGGTTAGAAAAAAAGCTGCCCCCAAAAGTAAACAAACATCGGAAACAAATATGTTGGATCTAGTTAAAAGCAGTTTTTCCGCTCTGGAACCTCAGGCAGAGGAATTGACGGGCACATTTTATGAACGTTTATTTAATAAATTTCCACAAGTCGTCCCCTTGTTTGAAAACACAGACATTAGTCAACAATCTAAGAAACTTTTGGCAGCATTAACCCTGGTGGTTAATAATATTGAAAAACCTGATGTTTTAGAACGTGCTCTAATGAGTATGGGTGAAAAACATCAGGGATATGGTGCATTACCTGAACATTATCCCGCGGTTGCAGAAACATTATTAGAAGTAATGTCCGAATATGCCGGAGAGCTTTGGACAACAGAAGTAGCTCAAGCCTGGGCTGATGCATTAAATCTAGTTGCTGAAAAAATGATAGCAGCTTATAAAGAGACACCTAATTCAACTAATTTGAAGACAGAGGCAAAGACAATGGCAACAAAACAATCCGGTGCCAATCAACTACAAACTGCAATGCTTAATGCCATGACTTCAGCAGTAATGACGATTGATTTGGACTTAATTATCACATATGTCAATCCTGCCGCTCATGCATTAATGAAAAAGGCTGAAGAACGCTTAAGACAGAATTTTCCAAACTTTGATGCGGATAATCTTGTTGGTGTTTGTATTGATGATTTTCATAAAAATCCTGCTCATCAACGTCGACTATTAAGTGATCCTAATAATCTCCCTTATCGAGGTATGGTAGATTTGGGTGATACACAATTTGATTTAAACGTGACACCTTTGTTTGATGAAAAGGGGACTTTTATTGGCGCTTGTCAAGAGTGGAAAGACATCACTCAAATATTATTAAATGAAACAGAAGTAGCGCGATTGAGTGCTGCTATTGGTGGTTCTCAAACTGCCACTATGATTGCAGATCAAGATCTCAAAATCGTCTATATGAATGATGCAGTTACTGAATTGTTAAGAAATAGAGAGGACGAATTAAAACAAATTATGACAGGCTTTAGTGTCGATAACTTGATTGGTACCTGCATTGATGACTTTCATAAAAATCCAGCACATCAACGAACTCTTTTATCTGATATGTCACAATTACCTTATCAAACAGAAATTCAGGTATTAGATCTCTATTTTGAATTAAATGTTATTGGTATTCAGGATAAAGATGGTAATTATATGGGTAACTCAGTTGAGTGGCGTGATATTACCGAAGTGAAAAAAGGACAAATGCAAATTGAGGAGTTAATTCAAGCAGCTGCTAAAGGAGAACTTGGTCAGAGGTTGAATGTTGATGAGTATGATGGTTTCATGAAAGATCTGGGTGCGGGAATGAATCGTATGCTGGATGAAATTGTCCGTCCTGTTCATGGTATTTCACAAGTTATTAAAGCTTTAGAAGAAGGTGATTTAGTCACACGTATGGAAGGAGAGTATGACGGTGAATTTGCTGTTTTACAGGAAGCCATGAATAAATCTATGGAAAATCTGTTAAAAATGGTGTCAGAGATTCGAGGTTCATCCAGTCATATTTCTTCTGCGGCCAATGAAATTTCTCAAGGTAATACAGACTTGAGTCAACGGACAGAAGAACAAGCTTCTTCATTGGAAGAAACTGCTTCGAGTATGGAAGAGTTAACTTCAACTGTGAAGCAGAATGCTGATAATTCTCGTCAAGCTAATCAATTAGCAGCCGGTGCACGAGATCAGGCACAAGAAGGTGGACAGGTTATTGAATCGACTATATCAGCAATGGAAGAAATTAATTCTTCAAGTAAAAAGATTGAAGATAT
>JAPHSW010000149.1 GCA_026196615.1 Gammaproteobacteria bacterium
ACTTCATCACATGATGATCCAGTTGAATGGTATATCAATGGTAGTTATAGTTATTTCTCGGCTGGTTTTGCTTATAGCACAAGCTGGTTTGGTAGTCATGATTCATCTAAATATTTTCACTTAGGATTTGATTATGATGAGTTACCAATGGGCCTTGCTTTAAGTGCTAGTGTGGGTAAATCATTTGGTGATGCTTATGAAGTCTCTGGTGGAACAGATTATGATTATGTTGATTATAAAATTGGTGTGAGCAAAGATATATATGGTCTGAACTGGGATTTGAGCTATGTTGGAAATGATCTAAGTTCTAAAGAATGTAATGCTTATGGATATGCGGCGAGTAAAGGTAACTGTGATGAGCGTTTTATTTTAACCGTGTCTAAATCAATTGATGATGTTAGTAAATCATCAGAAGGTTCTGAATTACCCATCTCTGGTAATGTTGCTCTGGTTACTGATTATTACTTCCGTGGTATCTCACAAACAGATAATGATGGAGCACTTCAAGGTGGTTTAGATTGGGCACATGATAGTGGTGTTTATGTAGGAGTTTGGGGATCAAATGTTAGCTTTGGTGATACTCATTTAGAATTTGACACCTATGCAGGTTTTGCTAATGAAGTGGGTGATTTTGGTTATGATGTTGGAGTGATTAAATATAACTATAATGATACTTCATCACATGATGATCCAGTTGAATGGTATATCAATGGTAGTTATAGTTATTTCTCGGCTGGTTTTGCTTATAGCCCAAGCTGGTTTGGTAGTCATGACTCATCTAAATATATCCATGCAGGATTTGATTATGATGAGTTACCAATGGGCCTTGCTCTAAGTGCTAGCGTTGGTAAGTCATTTGGTGATGCGTATGAAGTTTCAGGCGGGACTGATTATGACTATGTTGACTACAAGTTAGGTGTCAGTAAAGATATTGCCGGAGTGAATTTTGATTTAAGTTACGTTGGCAATGATTTGAGCTCAAAAGAATGTGATGCTTATGGCTATAGTGATAAAAAAGGAAATTGTGATGACCGTGTGATATTAACTGTATCAAAAGGTTTCTAAAGTAGTTCACTTAGCTCTAGCCTATAAAAAGCTATTCTGTCATACCTTATGAGAGAATAGCTTTTTTACTGATTAGTTTAACCCAAAATGTCACGAATACCTGCAATACTAGCTCTTCCAAATTCTTTGCGCTCTTCACCTTCAAGTTGTTGTTTTCCATCAAGCCACTCCAGATCTTCCTGTGGTAATTCATCTAAAAACCGGCTGGGCTCGGAATCGATCATTTCACCATATTGCTTGCGTTTACTGGTTAAGCTAAAGGTTAACTCCTTTTGCGCCCGAGTAATGCCAACATAGCATAAACGCCGTTCTTCCTCGATATTCTCTTCTTCAATACTGGTACGATGCGGTAGCAAGTCTTCTTCCATTCCAACAATATAAACATAAGGAAATTCAAGTCCTTTAGAGGCGTGCATCGTCATCAGTGCAACTTGATCGCCTTCAGAATCTTCTTCATTTCGTTCCATTATGTCGAGTAGTATCATTTTTGAAACGAGATCTTCAAGACTACTTTCAGGTTCATTTTCATACAGGCGTTGTAACCATGCAATTAGCTCGTTAACATTTTCTATACGTTTTTCAGCCTGTTTTTCATTATTGCTGGTTTCAAATAGCCAGGTATCATAATCAATATCAATAATGAGTTGTTCAACGACTTTAATTGGATTGCTTGCATCTGGGGAGTCATCATGAGTACTTCTCTGCAATCTTTCCAGCCAGTTGGAAAACTCATTTAATCTATGAGCTGATTTTTCAGTCATGTACTCATTTAATGCCAGATGGTTACAGGCTGCCAGTAAACCTGTATTTGATTGTGTGGCGTAATGGCTGAGTTTTTCAATAGTCGCACTACCTATTTGTCTTCTGGGCGTATTAATGATTCGCAGAAAGGCATTGTCATCGTCTGGGTTGACCAAAAGGCGCAAATAAGACAGCATATCTCGAATTTCAGTATGAGAGAAAAAGGAAGTGCCACCACTTATAAAGTAGGGAACTTGTTGTTCTCGAAGTTGCTTTTCAAATAATCTGGATTGGTGGTTACCACGGTATAAAATTGCGTAATCACCATAGGATTTTTTGTGGCGAAAATGATGCGCGACTAATGATGAGACAACTCTTACTGCTTCTTTATGCTCATCCGTCACTCGCATTATTCGTATAGGTTCCCCATTGCCTAATTCACTCCAGAGTGCTTTTTCAAAGACGTGAGGATTATTAGCAATAAGTGTGTTGGCTGCTTTTAATATTGTTTTAGTGGAACGATAATTTTGTTCTAGCTTAATCACTTTTAATTGTGGAAAATCTTTTTCCAGTAAAGCTAAGTTTTCTGGTTTTGCACCACGCCAGCAGTAAATAGATTGATCATCATCACCAACAACAGTTAATGATGTTCTATCGCCCACTAATAATTTTACTAATTCATATTGTGTTGTATTTGTATCTTGATACTCATCAACCAATAAGTAACGAATGCGGTGACGCCATTTTTCCAGAATATCAGGATTATTATTAAAAATGAGAACTGGCAGCATAATCAGATCATCAAAATCTACAGCATTATAAGTCCTTAGGTGGTGGTTATACTCACCATAGACTTTAACATTGTAAGTAAATGCAGGGTCAGTAGATGTTTGTTGAGCAAGTTGCTCAGGTGTCAGGCAGTCATTTTTCCAGTTTGATATTTGCTTGGAAATACTTTCAAAGTGCTCCTTGATGATCTCTTCATCTAGCTTTTTGCCGTTAGAATCAGGATTTCTCATCAAATCTTTAAGTAGTGCATGACTGTCATGTGTATCAAAAATAGAGAAGCCACTCTTAAGACCAAGCAGTTTCAATTCAGATTTAATTATATTCAGTCCTAAAGTATGAAATGTTGAGACTCGAAGTCCCCGAGTTTGGGATTTAGGTATAATTTGTGAAACGCGCTCTTTCATCTCTCGAGCAGCTTTGTTGGTAAAAGTGACAGAAGCAATGGTGTGAGCTTTGTGCCCGCACTGTTGTATCAGATAAGCAATTTTGTTGGTTATAACACGAGTTTTGCCACTACCTGCACCAGCAAGCACGAGTAAAGGGCTATCAATATGTTCCACCGCTTGTTGTTGGCTTCGATTTAAGTCAGGCAATGATTGAATCCTGGGTAAAAGAAGCGTATTTTAACAAATTCTTGTGAGAAGAGGTTTAATATAAGAATAAATTATGAATTATTTAACAAAGATGCTTGAATAAAATGACTTTGAACTATATCCTTTGTCTTAAGAAGAAAGGCAGCGGATTTACATAGTGATTATTTTTTAGTTTTCTATGCCCTGATTTTCAAAAAATATTTTTATGTCTAAGATAAATTTGGAGAATTCAAATTGAGCGATAAGATCGTTTACGTATCGGATGATACCTTTGATGAAGAAGTGCTTCAGGATGATTTGCCGGTATTGGTTGATTTTTGGGCGGATTGGTGTGGGCCTTGTAAAATGATTGCGCCAATTTTGGACGAGATTTCTGATGAATACGAAGGGCGTTTAAAAGTCGCTAAACTTAACATCGATGATAATCCAAATACACCTCCAAAATTTGGTATTCGTGGCATTCCTACTTTGATGATGTACAAAAATGGTCAGGTTGAAGCCACTAAAGTTGGCGCTGTTTCTAAGTCGCAGCTCACGGCTTTTATTGATAGCAACATCTAAACTTTTTGATACTTAAGTATAGGTAGCAAGCTTAAGTATCAACATGTTCGATTCTATTTGAATATTTTTCATAAGATTCTGGACATAATGTTTTTTTTAAGCTAGACTTTGCAAAAATTATTAAATGTTTTATTCATTTTTAGGTAAATTCAGATTTAAGATGATTTTATCTGATTAAACTGAAAACTCATTATTAAAGATTTAAATAAGTTCTAAGCATTACCATTCGTAATAAGCCTCACAAACAACAATACTCTATCTGGCAATACGCTCTGGCAACACACTCTGATAATACAACAGAACGGATAACTGAATTATATAATTCACCCACTTTTTTAAAAATCATATCAACTATCAACTATCACATATCAACTACTGAAAGTTAAAGGTCAAAATGAATCTCACCGAATTAAAGCAGAAACCTGCTTCCGAACTACTGGACAAAGCTAAAGAGCTTAAAATAGATAATATTTCTAGAGCCAGAAAACAAGATGTCGTATTTTCAATACTTAAAGCGCATGCAAAAAGTGGTGAAGATATTTATGGTGATGGTGTTTTAGAAATTCTTCAAGATGGTTTTGGTTTTTTGCGTTCGGCTGACTGTTCTTATCTTGCAGGACCTGATGATATTTATGTTTCTCCAAGTCAAATAAGACGCTTTGGCTTAAGAACTGGTGATACTGTTTCTGGAAAAATTAGACCCCCAAAAGATGGTGAGCGGTATTTTGCTTTATTAAAAGTCAATGAAATCAACTTCGATCAGCCAGAACACTCTCGCCATAAAGTGTTATTTGAAAATTTGACGCCTTTGTTTCCTAATGAGCGCTTTACCATGGAACAGGGTAATGGCAGTACAGAAGATTTTACTGCACGAGTGATTGATTTGATGTCACCTACAGGTAAAGGTCAACGTGGTTTGATTGTGGCCCCCCCTAAAACGGGTAAGACAATGATGATGCAAAATATTGCTCAATCAATAGCGGCAAATCACCCTGAATGTTTTTTGATGGTACTACTTATCGATGAGCGCCCTGAAGAAGTGACAGAAATGGAACGTTCAGTAAAAGGTGAAGTTATTTCATCTACCTTTGATGAGCCTGCTAGTCGTCACGTTCAAGTTGCAGAAATGGTTATTGAAAAAGCCAAACGCCTGGTTGAACATAAAAAAGATGTGGTCATTTTACTTGATTCGATTACCCGTCTAGCACGTGCATACAATACGGTTATCCCATCATCAGGCAAAGTGTTAACTGGTGGTGTGGATGCGAATGCCTTGCAACGTCCAAAGCGTTTCTTTGGTGCGGCTCGTAATATTGAAGAAGGTGGTTCTTTGACTATTTTGGCAACGGCATTAATTGATACTGGTTCAAAAATGGATGAAGTTATTTATGAAGAATTTAAAGGCACGGGTAACATGGAGTTGCATCTGAGCCGTAAACTGGCTGAAAAACGGATATACCCTGCTATTAATGTAAACCGTTCTGGTACTCGTAAAGAAGATTTATTGATGAACCCTGAAGATTTACATAAAGTTTGGATTTTACGTAAAATTTTACACCCAATGGATGAAATCAGTGCTATGGAATTCATGCAGGACAAAATGAGCGATACCAAGACCAACGAAGGATTCTTTAACTCGATGAATCGCTAAAAGGTGATTGAACAATACTCTTGAAAAAAAAATAAAAGAAGCGTATGATCGCCCGTTCCTAATGGTTTGCGGTGCTGGCTTAATTGAGTTGGCGGCGGCATTCAAGAATTTAATAAGGTTTAATATTATGCAAGCAGATATCCACCCAAAATATAATCAAGTTCAGGTAACATGTAGTTGTGGCCATAGTTTTACAACAGGCTCAACACTTGGTAAGGAAGAACTTTCTATTGAAGTATGTTCAGAGTGCCATCCTTTTTATACTGGTAAGCAGAAATTAGTTGATACTGCTGGTCGTGTTGACAAGTTCCGTCAGAAGTACGGCATGAAAAAATAATTTTTAATGCAGAAAACATTTCTTTTGCTGTAAAAAAGAAATCAAATAAAGCATTTCAAATGATAGAAAAAAGGCATTTCAGGTTTCTGAGGTGCCTTTTTTTTGTTTTATTCGTCACTTTTTTCTTTATTAGTCCGACCTTAGCAAATGATGTGTGTTTATCATCAAAGCAACAATTAGATGAGGTTGATGAGTGGAGCACGATAGCAAAAGTGGTTGATGGTGATACTCTTTATTTGAAAGATGGGCGCAAAATCAGGCTTATTGGCATTAATGCTCCTGAAATAGGCTACCGTGGTGAGTCATCTCAACCTTATGGTCGGCAAGCTTATGATGCTGTAATTCAATTAGTAAAACACAATAAAAAAATTGGTTTGTCTTTTGATAAAGATAAAAAAGATAGGTATAAGCGTTATCTGACATATGTGACTTTATCTGGAGGCGATAGCATTGAACAAATTTTGTTATCTAAAGGTTTGGCTCATAGTATTGTTATTCCTCCTAATGATAGTCGTATTGACTGCTATCGTTACATTGAGGCAATTGCTCGAGATAAAAAGTTAGGGGTGTGGAGTTTATCAGAATACCAATGGATTTCTGCAAAATCTTTATCTTCAAAAGCGAGGGGGCAACGTTATATTAGTGGAGTCGTTTCAGCTTATAGGGAAAGTAAAAAAAATATTTTTCTAAAACTCAGTTCAAAATTATCCATCCGCATTGCCAAAAAAGACAAAAAATATTTTTCAGGTATCAATTTTAAAAATTTAGTCGGTAAAACTGTACGTGTCAGGGGCTGGATTAACAGCTATAAAGGGCGCCAAACAGTTCATATCCGAATGAAGCATGACCTCCAAATTCTTGTTCCCTAAGTGTGTAGCTTGTTTTTTTGTTTATAGTGTTTATACTGCCCTCTCACTTTTATTTTTAATTTTTTAAATCAACTCTTCATTGGAAGAGGGTATGAAAAATGTCTGATAATATTGATAAAACACAACAAGAATTATTGCGTGAGAAAGCCCTGAATTATCATTCAGCGCCAATTCCTGGAAAAATTAGTGTTGTGCCAAGTAAGTCATGTGCACAGCAAGATGATTTATCCCTTGCTTATACTCCCGGTGTTGCAGAACCAGTACGAGAAATTGCAAAAGATCCTGAGCTTGCTTATAAATATACGAGTAAAGGAAATTTGGTTGCTGTTATTACGGATGGAACGGCCGTGTTAGGCCTGGGAAATGTTGGGGCCCTGGCAGGTAAACCTGTTATGGAAGGTAAAGGTGTTTTGTTTAAGCAGTTTGCAGGAATTGATGTTTTTGATTTAGAAGTGAACGCACCATCACAAGAAGCTTTTATTGAAACAGTTGCAAATGTTGCCCCTACTTTTGGGGGAATTAATCTCGAAGATATTGCGGCACCAAATTGCTTTGAAATAGAAAAAGCATTAAAAGATCGTTTGGATATTCCAGTTTTTCATGATGATCAACATGGTACAGCAATTATAATTGCTGCAGGCTTATTAAATGCACTAGAAATTCAGAAGAAATCTTTAGAAACAATTAAAGTTGTATGCATTGGTGCCGGTTCAGCTGGTATTGCATCCATGCGGCTTCTGGTTTCTTTAGGAATAAAAAAGCATCAAATTAACTTGATTGATCGAAAAGGCCTTGTTCATAGTGAACGTAATGACCTTAACATTTACAAGAAAGAGTTTTCTACAGAAACAGAGGATCGAACTTTAGCTGATGCGATGAAAGATGCTGATGTCTTAATTGGTGTTTCAGGCTCTAATCTGGTTAGCGCTGATATGGTTGCAACAATGGCTGATAAGCCTATTATTTTTGCACTTTCCAACCCAGATCCTGAAATATCACCTGATGTGGCTAGAGCGGTTCGTGATGATTTGATTATGGCAACTGGACGATCAGATTATCCAAATCAAGTGAATAATGTTCTCGGCTTTCCATTTATTTTTCGTGGTGCTCTAGACGTGAGGGCATCAACTATTAATACACAAATGGAAATTGCTGCTGTTAAGGCCCTGGCTGATTTGGCAAAACTTCCAGTCCCTGATGAAGTACTGCAAGCTTATGGGGTAGAGTATTTAAGCTTCGGGCCTGAATATATTATTCCTAAACCCTTTGATTCACGACTAATGTCAACTGTTCCCCCTGCTGTTGCAATGGCTGCAATTGAAAGTGGGGTTGCCAGAACTTCTTATCAGCCTTATAAACCTGCTTAACTATTTTCTGACAATAGAGCTTCAAGCTGTTTTATTGAAGCTCTCTGCACTGGTTGCCAACTTCCAGGCTCTAGTAGAATCACTTTTTGGTGATTTTCTGCCAGAATGATTAGATTAATGGTATGTTTATCGACATAAAATTGATAGCTAGGTACAAGCTGAGCCTTGTTTTGTGTTTTTGTTTGAGATGCTGAGCGAGACTTTGTTTTTCCAAAGTGTAATTTCCAATCGTATAGCTGATATGGTATCTCATGGGACATCAACAGTATTGCCACTTCTTCAGGTGAATCGGTTTTAAGAAGTAAATCGATACTACTGTGTTCATGGGCGTAACCCTTGAGTACAGAGCCTATTAATTTAGGTTTAAACACTGCCAAAAGTTTCATGACATTGAAAGCTGTTTCTCTTAGAGATTTTAAAATGTGCTTTTGATAGGGTGATTGATGTAAAGACTGATGTATTTTGATTTGAAATATAATATCTTGTTCATCAGGTAATAAATGTCTATCAATAATACTGTATTTATGTGCCGCTTTTAGAAGGGCTGTGTGGATATTATCTATACCTTCGTCACATATTAAACGTGCGGTTTCAACAGCGATTTCTAGCTGCTGATTTTTTCGAGAGGCTAATCTGGAGTGTTTGGCTTGGGGTGGTATTGACATTTTTATTTGTTTGTACAAAAAATTGTAGTATTAGGTGACTTGTAATATTTTGATATCACCATTTTGGTTTAAAACAGTTCTTCGTTGGCTGCTTCATTATTACTGTCAGAAACAGCTGTTGAAGTTGAGCCAGAACGTTGTGGCTCAGTTCCTTCAATAAAAAATTCATACTGTGTTTTTGGTGAGTTGCCTGTGGCAAGAAGGCCTGTTTCAGAATCAATTTTGACAGTGATAATATTTTCTGGTGGTGTGAGTTCTTGTTCAGGAACATCTTTTAGAGCCACTTTCATAAAGTCCATCCACATGGGTAAGGATGCTGTGCCGCCAAATTCCAGACGACCTAATGAGCGAGGCGTATCAAAGCCTACCCAGGCTGTAGCCATAACCTGGCGATTAAATCCAGAAAACCAGGCATCAAGTTGATCATTCGTTGTGCCCGTTTTTCCTGCTAAATCTTTACGCCCTAATTTAAGTGCTTTTCTTCCTGTACCGAAACGTATGACATCACGCATAATGGTAGTCATTAAAAAGACATTGTCCTCTGCTGCGACACGAGGTGCATGTAGGCTCTCATCTTCAGGACAGCTTTCTTCCGGATAATCTTTGCTACAAACGCTGGTATGTTGTTGTTCGAAAATAACCTCACTATGTGGATTTTCAATGCGTTCTATAAACCATGGTTTTATATCGTAACCGCCATTGGCTAAAATTGCATAACCTTGAGCAATTTGCATAGGAGTAAGAGTTGCACTACCTAATGCCAGAGACAAATTTTTTGGTAATTCACTTTCCATAAAGCCAAAACATTTCACATAATCGACAGCATAATTAATACCAATATCACGAAGAATACGAATAGAAACCAGGTTTCTCGATTTGATTAAACCTTTACGTAACCGGGTTGGACCAAAAAATTTGCCGCTATAGTTATCTGGACGCCAAAATCCTTCCAGGTAACTGTCCTTAAAAACAACTGGTGCATCATTAATAAGAGTTGCAGTTGTATAGCCTTTGTTCAGTGCTGCTGAATAAATAAAGGGTTTGAAATTTGAGCCAGGTTGACGTTTCGCTTGTACCACTCGATTAAATTTACTTTCGTAGTAATCAAAACCGCCTATCAATGCATTAATCGCACCATTTTGAGGGTTTAGTGAAACTAATGCTGCCGAAGCTTCAGGTAGTTGTGCCAAAACAAATTCATTGTTTTTGAGTTGCTCTACATAAATGACATCACCTTTAGTGAGAACTTCCTCAATTTTTTTTAGCTTGGGGCCCATGCGACGATCATTGATGTATTTTCTTGCCCATTTAATGTGTTTCCAATGTAAGGCTGAAGTGCTGCCATCTTTTAGTAGGAGTTGTGCATATTGGTTGTTTTCATTTTTCTTATTTTTTTCAGAATCAGTTGTTGAATCTGCGGGCTGTTCTAAAATTGCAGTTACTAATGCTGGTTTTAAATGTCCAACAGGCTTAAAGTCAGAGAGTAATTCAACTTGTTCTAAAATGGGTGTGTTATCAGTCAGTTCAAAATGATGGAGTACACCTTTATAACCATGTCTGTGTTCATAACTCATTAAGGCTGAACGGAGTGCTTGATTGGCCGCTGTTTGCATCTTTTCAGAAACGGTTGTATAAACATTATATCCTGTTGTATATGCATCATCACCATATTTACTGACCATTTGTGCCCGAACCATTTCAGCGATATAGGGGGCTTCTACTTCAATGTTTGCACTGTGAATTTCTGCATCATCAACCGTTTTAATCGCTTCTTTATATTGTTCTTTTGATATGTAATTGAGTTGGTGCATTCTGGATAAAACATAATTTCTACGAATTGTTGCTCTTTGAGGGTTGGTAACAGGATTATATTTTGATGGTGCTTTGGGTAAACCTGCAATCATGGCATATTGTTCAAGAGATAATTCATCTAGAGACTTACCATAGTAAACCTTTGATGCTGCAGCAATGCCATAGGAACGGTGTCCAAGATAAATTTTATTCATGTAAAGAGCCATAATTTCTTCTTTGGATAGCTCTCTTTCAATTTTTAATGATAAAAATATTTCATTAATTTTTCTGATGTAGGTTTTATCTCGAGTCAAAAAGAAGTTTCTGGCAACCTGCATGGTAATAGTACTACCACCCTGGCCTTTTTTCCCTGTTTTAATTAAGTTTATGACGGCTCTGAGGATTCCTTTGTAGTCAACACCAGGATGAGAAAAGAAGCTTTCGTCTTCGGCTGAAATTACTGCTTGAATTAGTGTTTCAGGAATTTCTTGGTATTCCACAGGTTCACGTTTCATTTCTCCGAATTCAGCAAGCAATTTATTATCAGTTGAATAAACTCTTAAAGGGACTTGAAGTTGTACATCTTTTAATACGTCAATTTCTGGAAGTTTTGGTTCAAGATAGAAATAAGTAGATGTGATTGTGATCACAGAAATTGCTGCGATTGTAAGAAAAAGTGTGAGGAGAGTCAGAAAAAGTTGGTATAGACGGCGCATAATAGCTCATGTTGGTGTTAATATAATGACGTAATATACTTAATTATAGAGCTTTTTTTGTGATATCACACTCGTTTTTAAAAAATATTTAATTGCTTACTTGATTATCATAATTAATGTACTATGATATGATTATCTTCTAACTGATTGAAGAAAAAGAAAAACCTGTTTTTTCGTTGTTGTTAGAAATTGTTAAGTATCGTGGTATGGCTTTTTGAGAGAAACTGCTCGTATCTTTTGTTTTGAACTGTTATTTATATTAGTTCAAATGGCATAGATAAGGCAAATAAAAGAAAGAATATTCGTTTTTTGTAATTAAATGGCTTCTCGCTTTGTTTATTCATTGTTTGTAGTCTAGATTAGAAGAATATGTTTGCTATTAATTAAATTAATTACTATATTTTAGGTGAAACTTGCAAATTTAATCCAATGTATTATGATTGTCCTGTAAGTTGTTGAAAAATTATGTCGCTTTTTGTTTTTCAGCCTTTATTTTACTCTTTGTTTGAATAAAGAATTCTAAATAGTAATTTTCTAATAATAAAGGATTTTGTTTTGGCTTTTGCACAATTATTCGGAAGTAAAGCACAGAATATGCTGGGAGTTGATATTAGCTCATCCGCTGTAAAATTGCTGGAGTTATCCAAGAGTGGCAGCAAGTACAGAGTTGAAGCTTATACGGTTGAAGCGTTACCACCAAATTCTGTTGCAGAAAAAAACATCACTGATGTTGATGCAGTGGGCGAATCGATCAGAAAAGCCGTGAAACGTTCAGCGACACGGCAAAAAAATGCAGCAATGGCTGTTGCTGGATCATCTGTTATTACTAAGATCGTTCAGATGCCTGCAGATTTGTCTGAAGATGAACTTGAAAGTCAGATTATGGTTGAAGCTGATCAATACATCCCGTACTCTCTGGATGAAGTTAACCTGGATTTTGAGGTTCAAGGACCAAGTGAAGCTTCCCCTGAACAAATGGATGTTTTATTAGCAGCATCTCGAAGTGAAAATGTTGATGTTCGTGTTGCAGCAGCTGATTTAGGTGGCTTGAATTCAAAAGTAATGGATGTCGAAGCTTATGCCATGGAAAATGCATTCTCATTAATTGCCCCGCAGTTACCAAGTGGTGCTGAAGGTATGACAGTTGCCGTTTTTGATGTAGGTGCAACGATGACGACTTTAAGTGTATTGCATGATTTGAAAACGATTTATACACGTGAAGCAGTTTTTGGCGGTAAACAATTAACAGAAGAAATTCAACGTCGTTATGGTTTGTCCTATGAAGAAGCAGGTATGGCTAAGAAACAAGGTGGCTTACCTGATACTTATACTCCAGAGGTTTTAGAGCCATTTAAAGAAGCCATGACACAACAAATTAGTCGCTCACTACAGTTCTTCTTTTCTTCCAGTCAGTTCAGCTCTGTTGATCATATTGTCCTGGCAGGAGGTAGTGCATCGATTCCTGATATTGATCAAATGATTGAAGAACGTTTGAGTATTAGTACCTCTATAGCAAACCCATTTGCAAATATGACATTATCGTCCAAAATCAAGGCTCAGGTACTGAGCAATGATGCTCCAGCATTGATGATTGCTTGTGGACTTGCATTAAGGAGTTTCGATTAAATGGCTAGAATTAATTTACTCAACTGGCGTGAAGAAAAGCGCAAACAAATAGAGCAGCAATTTTACGGAATGCTTGCTGGTGCAGCAATTGCTGGTGTTGCAGTCATTTTAGCAGTACAAATGCAGCTTGGTGCGATGATAGAACATCAGGAATCTCGAAATAGTTATTTAAAAACTGAAATTAAAAAGGTTGAAAAAGCCATTGCTGAGATTAAAGCTTTAGAAAAGGAAAAAGCTGATCTATTGGCTCGAATGAATGTGATTCAGGAATTGCAGGGTAATCGCTCTGATAGTGTTCATATGTTAGATGAACTGGTTAAGGTTTTACCTGAAGGCGTTCATTTAACGAAATTTAAACAAAAGATAAAGTCATTAACTTTTGACGGAATTGCTCAATCAAATGCTCGTGTTTCTGCTTATATGAGAAATATTGAACGTGCTGAATGGCTAAAAGCTCCCAACCTAAAAGTGATTCAGAGCAAAAAGAAGGGCACTGATGGTGGTTATAGTCAATTTACTCTTACGTCACAACAAGGGAATCCCGTAGAAAAAAAGAAGAACACAAAAAAGAGTAAGGGGTAAGCACTATGAATCTTAATGAATTAGATTTTGAAAATGTTGGTAGTTGGCCTCTTGGTGCAAGACTTGCTGCTACTTTTATTGTTTTTGCTGTTGTTTTAGGTGGCGGCTTTTATTATTTTACTCAGGATAAAATTGCAGATCTGGAGTCAGTGGAAAGTAAAGAAGAACCACTAAAGGTTGAGTTTAAGAAAAAGCAGGGAAAAGCAGCCAACTTAGAAGCCTATAAGTTACAAATGGTTGAAATGAAAAAGCGTTTTGGCTCTATGTTAAGACAGTTACCCCAAAAAACAGAAGTAGCAGATTTGTTGGTCGAAATTTCACAAACAGGGTTGAGTAATAATTTAGAATTTAGTTTGTTTAAACCTTCAGGTGAAATTCGAAAGGAATTCTATGCAGAGTTACCAGTAAATATTAAGGTGTCAGGTAATTACCATGATTTTGGTGGCTTTGCGACAGGTATTGCTGCTTTACCTAGAATTGTCACAATTCATGATGTGGAAATGGTTCCAGAATCAAAAAAGGCAGAAGATGTCGAAGTGGATGAAGATAAGAGATTAACGATTACTTTAGTTGCGAAAACATATCGTTATCTTGATCAAAATGAAATTAAAACGTCGAGCAAGAAAAAGCGTAGACGCTAAATTATTAACCTTTTTTATGTGTTAATAGCTTCCAACTTTCTATCAATGATATGGATTGAGAATATAGTTGGACAGGAATAATAGAGATTTATTTAAATGAAAAGAAGCATACTTATAATGACATCTTTGTTTGCACTTTCAGGTTGTGTGACAAATGATATGAGTGATTTGCAAGCCTATGTCCAAAAAACTAAGGCAACTTATAAAGGAAAGGTTGAGTCTTTACCAGAATTTACAACTCATCCCCCTTATGCCTATGATGCTCAGGATATTAGGGATCCGTTTAAGCCAGTGGTAGATATCGAAGTTTTTAGTGGACCTTATCGTGGACCTAGGCCTGATGAAAATCGTCCAAGAGAACCACTTGAAGAGTTTTCATTAGATAGCTTAAGAATGGTTGGTACTCTTGCTCAAAAAGAGTCTGAATGGATATTGATAAAAGATCCAGATGGCTTATTACATCGAGTATCACTCGGCCATTATATGGGAAAAAATTATGGTAAAGTCACCTCCATTAGTGAAGAAGAAGTTTTATTGCTTGAACTTGTTTCTGATAAAAAAGGTGGTTGGGAAGAGCGAGAAGCATCCATTGCATTGAGTGAATAATTATTTTAATTTTCTTTATTCAAGTACAAAATTAGTGGGTATAGAAAATTGCGAATAGAAAAACAATAGAGAAATAATAATAGAGTTTTTCAAATAAGTAATCCGGGAATATTAGAGAGAATACTATGAACAGTAAAATAATTTTTAAACAGTTTTTGTTGGCTGTTTTATGGGGAATATCCATAAGCGCTGTAAGTGCTGTACATGCCAGTAATATGCTTGAAGATATTTCATTTTCTTCGATTCCTGGTGATAAAGTACAGGTGGTTTTGCAATTTAGTGAATCAGCTCCAGAGCCTGGTACTTTTACTATTGATACACCCGCAAGAATTGCATTGGATTTTCCTGGTACAGGGGTGGCGCTTGAACAAAAACGTCAGACAATTGGAATTGGTTTAGCTCGAAGCGTTACTGCAGTTGCTGCAGGTGGTCGTACTCGTGTAGTTTTAAATATGGTTGCTTTGACTAAATATAGTACTGAAGCTCAAGGCAATAAGTTAGTCATTACTCTTGATGAAGCCAATGTTTCTCGTTCTACAGCATCACTTGGCAGAAATGTTATAAAAGATATTGACTTTCGTTTAGGGGACGATGCTGAAGGGAATATAATTATTTCTTTTGCAGAACAGCCTAAAAATGTGAATTTGAAGCAAGAATTTGAAAAATTAGTTGTAGAAATTGAGAATGTTGGCCTCCCTGGTGATTTGGAGCGACGCTTAGATGTTAATGATTTTAATACACCTGTATCTTTTATTGATACATTTGCATCAGGAAAAAATATTAAAATGAAGATTGATACGAAAGGTGAGTTTGAACACCTTGGTTATCAGGCAGGTAAAACTTTTACCATTGAAGTAAAAGGCTTAACTAAAGCGCAAAAAGAAGCTAGAGAAAAAGCTAAATTTGGTTATTCTGGTGAAAGATTATCTCTGAACTTTCAGGATATCGAAGTACGTGCTGTTTTACAATTAATAGCAGACTTTACTGGTAAAAATATGGTGACCAGTGATACGGTTAGTGGCAGTATTACCTTAAGATTAAAAAATGTTCCTTGGGATCAGGCTTTGGCTATTATTTTAAAAACCAAAGGGTTGGGAATGCGTGAAGAAGGTAATGTGATGCGTGTTGCTCCGGCAGAAGAGTTAGCTGCAATTGAAAAGCAAGAATTAGAAGCAAAAAAACAAATTGCAGATTTATTGCCTTTGGTGACAGAGACTATTCAGCTGCAATTTGTTCCAGCTTTAGCTGTTATTGCATTACTTGATGATATGGGAGCTAATGAAGCAAACAAAAATCAAGCGAGTAAAACGAGTAGTGATGCGGATACTGCGGAAGATGATGAAGAAGGTGCTTCTTATATTTCCTCAAGAGCAACCATCGTGGGTGATGGCAGGACGAATAAATTAATTGTTCGTGATACAGCACGTAATATTGCTCAGTTACGTAAATTATTGAAAGAAATTGATACACCGACCCGACAAGTGTTGATTGATGCTCGAGTTGTTTCTGCAGGTGATAAATTTGCTAAGGATTTAGGTCTAAATTGGAATGTTAACTCAACAAATAGTGCTGGTGAAATTAAGGAGCGGGGCCAAAACGTTCCTGGTGCAGTTTCTCCTCAAACGACAGATGCTACTGTTAATTTAGGGGCTATTCAAAAGAATTTATTAGGGGTTACTTTTGGATTGCTTAATAGTAGTTACTTAGTTGACCTGGAAATATCTGCATCTCAGTCAGATGGTACATCAGAATTGATATCCAGTCCAAGAGTTGTAACAACAAATGGTACTCCAGCCAAGATTGAATCAGGGCGTGAGATACCATACCAAACAATTAGTGATGAAGGTGTAAGCACCGCCTTTAAAAAAGCTGTGTTAAGTCTTGAGGTGACACCTCTTATTATCCCTGGTAAGAAAGTGCATATGGATTTAAAAATTAACAAAGATGAAGTTGATGCTGTTGTTCCCACGGGCATTGGTTCTGCTCCTTCTATTAATACTAAAAATATTGAAACCTCTGTCTTAGTTGATAATGGTGATACCGTTGTGTTAGGTGGAATTTTTGAACGTGATGTTGCAAGAACAAAGGATTCTGTTCCTGTATTAGGTGATATTCCGGTTATTGGTGCAGCATTTAGAGTTAATAGTACTAGTGATGAAAAATCTGAGTTGATCATCTTTATTACACCAAAAGTTATGGATGAAACATTATCTGTTAGATAACTTTTTATATTCATATACTAGCTAAAAGGGCTGTTGGGAAACCACAGCCCTTTTTTCATTAGAGGCTTGATTAAATTATAATGATTTGTCATATTACACATCAAAAAACTATCAGTATTTTTTATGGAGTACAACATTAGTAATATTATTTTAATCGGTCCTATGGGGGCTGGGAAAACAACAATTGGTCGGCAAATTGCCAGACGTCTTAGTTTTGATTTTTATGATAGTGATCGTGAGATTGAAGAACGAACGGGTGTTACTATCCCCCTTATTTTTGAACTAGAAGGTGAAGAGGGCTTTCGCCGACGTGAAGAGAAAATAATTTCTGATTTAACAAACAAAACCAATATTGTGTTAGCAACTGGTGGTGGTGCTGTTTTAAGAAAAGAAAACCAACAGGCTTTAAAGCGCTCGGGTACAATTGTATATCTATGTGCTGGAATTGATGATTTATTAGAAAGAACCTCTAAAGACAAAAATCGCCCATTATTGCAGACTGATGATCCCAGAAAAAAGCTACAATCCATTTTGACTGAAAGAGAACCGATCTATAGAGAATTAGCTGATATAATACTGCAAACTAATAAGATGACTGTTCATACGGCAGTTAAAGAGCTAGAGGAATTAATTAGTCAAAAGTCAAAAACATAAAGTTTATGATTGCTGGTTTATAAAGAAATATGATTACATTAAATGTTGAGTTAGGTGAACGTAGTTATCCAATTTTTATCGGTCAGAATATACTAAACGATAAATCATTGGTTGCCCCTTATGTTACAGGCAAACAGGTTGTAATTGTTAGTAATGAAACAATTGCACCACTGTATTTAGATAAAGCTTTGTCTCTTTTTTCAGATTATCAGTGTGAAACTGTTATTTTACCTGATGGTGAAGTTTATAAGACATATGATGGAATATTACCCATTATTGATTGTCTGATGGAAAATAAGTTTGATCGTCGTGTCACACTCGTTGCTTTAGGTGGGGGAGTTATTGGTGATATGACTGGTTATGCAGCAGCCATATATCGCAGAGGTGTTAATTTTATACAAATACCAACCACTTTATTGGCTCAGGTCGATTCTTCTGTCGGTGGAAAAACAGGTGTTAATCATCCTTTGGGAAAAAATATGATTGGGGCATTTCATCAGCCCCAATGTGTATTAGCCGACACCGCTACTTTAAATACTCTGGATGACCGACAACTCAGTGCAGGTTTGGCCGAAGTCATAAAATATGCATTGATAAATAGTAAAAACTTTTTTGATTGGTTAAGCCAAAATATGTCGGCCTTAAATAATCGTGAACCTGATGCACTGGCATATGCTATTGAGTTTTCCTGTCAGGATAAAGCAGATATTGTTGCTGCAGATGAAAAAGAAGAAGGCCAAAGGGCTTTGCTTAATCTGGGACATACCTTTGGGCATGCAATAGAAACGGGTTTGGGCTATGGTAAATGTTTACATGGGGAGGCGGTTGCTATAGGCATGGTTATGGCTGCAAATCTATCGGTTAGACATGGCTGGATTAAGCCATCAGTTCAAGAACAGATTATTAAACTGATAGAACAAGCAAAGTTACCGACTCGGGTACCTATAGACCAGGAAAAGTCTATTTCAATGAAGCAGTTTTTAGAGTTAATGGCTGGAGATAAGAAGGTATTAGACGGTCAGTTGCATCTCGTTTTGATGAATGCTTTAGGTAATAGCTTGATTACATCTGATTTTGATATTGAAAAATTGCATCAAACGCTGCAAGAATTTGCAACAGACTGATTGTTGCTTTTTAGGTTGTGCCAGATCTTTAACTGGTTTTAGCCTCTATGGCTTATCTAATGTTATCTATTACTATACAACATTACTGAAAAATACGTGATATATGACTAATCTTGCAAAATATGCAGTTTCTACGGAAAATTCTAAAGGTCGACTTGTTTTTGAGTCGTCGCCTCAATACCGTAGTCAGACCCAGAGAGATCGAGATAGAGTGATCCACTCAGGTGCTTTTAGGCGTCTTGAATACAAAACTCAAGTTTTTGTTAATCATGAAGGTGATATGTTTCGAACTCGTTTGACTCACTCAATTGAAGTTGCTCAAATTGGTCGCTCTATAGCTCGCGTTATGAATTTAAATGAAGATCTTGTTGAGGCTATATGTCTGGCTCATGATCTGGGACACACACCATTTGGTCATGCTGGTCAAGATGCACTCAATAGTTGTATGAAAAATTATGGTGGCTTTGAACATAATTTACAATCGTTACGAGTGGTTGATCAGTTAGAAGAGCGATATGCTGAATTTTCTGGCTTGAATCTGACGTTTGAAGCTCGGGAAGGAATTTTAAAGCACTGCTCAAAATCAAAAGCAAGAAAATTAGGTGAGCTTGGAGAACGTTTTATACAAGAAACTCAGCCTTCACTTGAGGCACAAGTTGCCAATCTTGCTGATGCCATTGCGTATAATAATCATGATTTAGATGATGGCTTAAGAGCGGGTCTTATTGATATGGAACCTCTCCGTGAGCAGGCTTTGTTTGCAATGCATTTTGAAGAAGTTTGTCAAAACTGGCCAACGCTTCCTGAAAGACGTATGATTTATGAAACCATTCGCAGGATGATTAATTATCAGGTAGTGGATCTTGTGGAAACTTCACAAGAGAATATAGAAAAACTTCAACCTCAAAATATTGATGACATTCGTCAGTCAGGCCCATTAATTAAACTGAGTGAAACAGGTTATTTACAACATAAAGCTCTAAAAAAATTTTTGAAAGAGTCATTATACCGTCACTATCGTGTTCATCGTATGAGCCTTAAAGCCTCAAAAATTATTTTTTCATTATTTGAGGTTTTTATGGATGATATTAGAGTCCTGCCAAAAGATGTACAATATCGTATTCAGTCGGCTGAATCCTCACTACAAGAACAATCACAAAATGCAGATATGTTTCAAGCAAGAATGATTGCTGATTATATTGCTGGAATGACTGATCGCTTTGCTATTTCTGAGTATGAAAAATTGTTTAACCCTTTAACTTTGACCTAGGCTTGTGAAAAAGATTTAAATTGAATTTTCACAGAACCTTTTAATAGATATCATCCGTAAAATAGGGAGTTACATGTGCCACAACTGGATAGACTAGGCTTAAGAGAAAATCCTTTTAAAAATAATACTGAACAACGCTATTTTTATGAGGATCCAAATCGTGCTCAGATACTAGAGTCAACAGAGCATCTAATTGAATATTCAAGTAATTTTCAGGTGATTATTGGTGAGCCAGGTGTTGGAAAAAGTCATTTTCTAGAAACTTTGGCTAGCCACGTTGATAATAATTGGCGAGTTGCTAAGGTTGATAACGCTGAACAATATGACACACTTTCGTTAATACAAGCTATTTTGGATGCCTTTGGAGCAATTAACAGCAATCATTCAGAGCTATTGGAAGTGCTTGAGACACAACTGGCAGAAATCAATCAACTGGGTTTTAAACCTGTGTTGCTTGTTGATAGTGCGCAAGCTTTATCAATCGATTCCTTGCGTTTTTTAATACAGCTCTCCCAACAAAAGCAGAATGAAGAGCCTTATATCAATATTGTTTTATTTGCCACAGATGAAGTATCAGAATTATTACAGAGTCCGGAGCTGAAAAGTTTCAGAGATATTATTCACATTGCGACACTTAACCGCTTTGATAAAGAAGGTGTGTCAGGTTTTTTACGACACAAAATGGCTGTTGCAGGTTTTGATAGAGAGTCACCTTTCACCCCTCGTATTATTGAGAGTATTTTTAATAATTCCAAAGGATTACCTGAAAAAATAAACTTTTTTGCCAATAAATTCTTGGTCTCAAGTGGGAAAGCCGATAATTATATTGACCCTGTTTCTAATAGCGAAGCAACTAATGAATTGGATGAGCATTTTGATGAGTCAATAGATGAATCTTTCTCAACTTCTTCCTCAAATATGGAAAACAATGATCATTTTATCGATTCACTAGAGGATGGAGAGTTAAATGAGCATCGAAGTGATCGAGCTGCAGAACAACTCAATCGTTTAGCTGAAAAATTTGAAGAAATTGAACAGTTGGGTGAACAGCCTGTCGACTCTTTTTTTTCTGATAGTGAGTCTGTTAAAGACGAAAGTCTGATGTATGATGAGCAAGAACAAAAGAACAGAAGCTTGACAGATGGTGATGAACCTGAAACTAATTTTTTAGATGATGAGTCATTGACAGGCTATAATGAAGCTTCTGAATCCGCATTACCAAAATTTATTATCCCTATTGCTGTTATTGGTATTCTATTAGTTGCAGTATTTGTTATTAATAGTGTTTTTGAACAATCTGAGATAGATGATTCTCAAGTTTCATCTAAAAAAACAATTGCTTTACTTCCTCTTGAACTGCCACCGCAAGATAACGTGGTACAAAATCAAACCGCTGACAATATAAAAGAATCTATACCTGAGCAGATTACAACACTTAAACCGAATACGTCGACTGCTTTGCAGACAAATCCTGTTGAAGAAAGCGATACGCCCACTGAGCCTGTAAGTACTCTAGAAGTTATTGAGGCAACTGGTTCAAGTACAGACTCTTCTACTTCTGAAGAAAAGGTATTAGTGAATGACCAACCAGAAGAAAAAAAATCGAGCAAAATCGAAGAGAAAAATATTGTTATACCAACTGCTATAGCAAAATTGATACGGGTTGAACCAGAGCCCGTTATTGGCTCCAATAGTAGGCAATATATTACTGTTATAGGTAAGGATTTTTCTAATGATATTAGTTTTATTGTCAGCTGGGCTGATAATAAAAAAGAATTCTCAGCACAGAAAACTCCCAAACAATGGCAATATGTCGATAAGCAGAAAATTAAGCTTCATTTGAGTACAGGAATTACCTCACAACAGTGGCAGGTTTCAGCAAAAAGTACTAATGGTAATCTGTCTCAAAGTATTAACTTTGATGTGGTAAAACCTTTTATTTCAAAAATGGTCATCGATAAAATTTTACCCAAACCTTTTGTCGGGAGTGATAAACGCCAGACTGTAAACATTATGGGACAAGGTTTTTCAAAACAAACCGTATTAGAACTAAAATGGGATAAAAATAAAAAACATTTTTCCTCCCGTTTAACACCTAGCCAGTTTGAATTTGTCAGTGCAAAACATATTAAATTATTTATTGCGACAGGAACAAAAGAACGAAAATGGCGTGTGTTAGCAACTAATCCGACAGGAAATTCAAGCACCTCTTCTTTTACCGTTATTAAAGAGAGCGTTAAAAAGAATGTAACTCCAATTTATAGCAATCAGAACACTGTAAATGCTTTGAAAGATGAAAGTTGGCTAATGCAACAGCCAGATACAAACTATACTATCCAATTGTTTGGTTCTCATAATAAACAAGCTATTGATGAACTTGTGAAAAAACATTCATTAACAGGGGATGTTCTAAGATTTGAGACTCAAAAAGAGGGTAAAAGCTGGTTCACACTGAGTTTTGGTAATTATGGCTCAAAATCAGCAGCGAATACAGCCATCACTTCTCTTGCTCCTGAATTGAAAAAAACAACTCCATGGGTGAGAAGTATGGGGAGTATTAAGGAAAGTCTGACTTCTGAAACAAAGCAAATATCAAAAACAGGAGTGGACAAGAATGTATCTTCTTCAGGAACAACAGTATTATCAACAAATGATGTATCGGTTAATACTCGCACTAATAATGACTCATCTAAAGCCCTTTCACCAAAAGTAAAAGATGAGGCATGGATTTGGACTCAAAATCCAGCGGATTACACCGTTCAACTTATTGCATTAAGTTCTAAACAGGGAGTGGAAAATTATATAAAGAAATTTCAAATTCAATCTGAAGCAGTTTATTTTAAGACAATTCGTAATAATACATTACTGTATGTCTTACTCTATGGACACTTTAATGATAAAGAGTCGGCTGTGAAAGCCGGAGAAAGACTATCCTCAAAAATAAAGGGGAGCAAACCATGGGTTCGTAGTTTCTCCACAATTCATGAGATGATGAGTAGTCGATGACAGGAATAAAAACACTTCAATTCACAGATAAGCTCCCCTAGACCAGACAGGCATGAAAGGGTATAATATCGGGCTCTTTCGCCCCTCAGTTTTTTATACGTGTTGTCATAAAAGGCTAGAGGATTTGTAGGCGTAAGGATTTATATTCATTATCTCTATCAATTGAGGCCTGTAATGCCAGCATTTGAAACACCAAAACCTATTTTCCCTAAAGAGTTAAATTCGACTCTTTATAGACCTGAATTTGAAAAAGACAACTGTGGCTTTGGCCTTATTGCCCATATGGATGGTGCCAGCAGTCATTGGTTAGTTGAAACTGCCATCGAAGCATTGGCTCGTTTAACTCACCGTGGTGCGATTTCAGCTGATGGAAAAACAGGTGACGGTTGTGGCTTATTATTACAAAAGCCTGATGCATTGATGCGCTCAGTTGCTCAAGAACAAGGTATTAATCTTGCTGACAACTATGCCGTAGGTGTTGTTTTTCTTAGTCAAGATAATGACATTGCAGATAATGCAAGAGCTCAAGTCAATAAAGAACTTGAAGCTGAAGGTTTACAAGTTGCGGGTTGGCGTGTTGTCCCTGTTGACAAAACAGCTTGTGGAGATGAAGCACTTAAATCTTTACCACAAATAGAGCATGTTTTTGTCAATCCTGCTGATGGCATGGACATTACCACTTTTGACCGCCATTTATATATCGCTCGTCGCCGTGCTGAAAAAACAATTCAGGGCAATGATGAGGTATTTTATATACCTTCTATGACCTCACAGGTGATTTCTTATAAAGGCCTGGTTATGCCTGAATTCTTGCCTGCTTTTTACAAGGACTTAAATGATCCTCGTCTGGCTTCAGGAATGTGTGTTTTTCACCAACGTTTTTCAACGAATACCTGGCCTCAGTGGCGTCTGGCTCAGCCATTTCGTTATCTGGCTCATAATGGTGAAATTAATAC
>JAPHSW010000181.1 GCA_026196615.1 Gammaproteobacteria bacterium
CATCTGCATTTGACGCATATTTTATAAATCCGGCATCTACGCAATGAAAGTTTAGTGTCTTACCCCGGGAGGTCTGTATCTTGTTTAAGGAACGAACTGAAACTTGAGCAATTGGGTTTGATCGAGATACAGAAGTCAGCAGAAGGCATAGTACTGAAGTCTCAGGAAGGCCTGAACGATTGAATGACTGTCAATTAATTGTAGGAATATTGGTACTGCACCAGACCCGGTGAAACTGATATTGGCTCAATTTATTTGATACTACAGTCAGTTTAATTAGTTTGTAGTTGGTATAAGAGGTATGGAATAAACTCTTTTATCAGCCCTATTGTAGAGAGCCTAAACACAATAGAAATTAGCCCTGCTTGGTTGTAAAGCTCACAATAACATTGTGAATTTCTATTTTACGAAGGATATAATGGATAACAATCAAAGTAATTTAAATCAATTAATCGAACCGCCGTGGTACGTGATCCGTACGCCCGGTGGTGTGGGAGGAGAGGTGCTGTGAGGCATCTCCCTATCCCGATTAATGAGAAAACGCCACCTAATATCAACATAAGGAGTAATGTTGTGAAGTTAACCAAGTCCATAATAGTAGTTCTATTATATTTTTCAGTAGCACACTCAGTGTTTTCCAAAGAGGAAAAATATACCGCACCCACAAAATGCAATGGCTACCCAGAGTTATGTTCTTTGCAATATGGGAATGCTACATTTGCCACGACGCACAATGCCAATGTCAGTAAGGCCTATCAAATAACTTTTCTTAACCAAACCAAGTCGTTAACACAACAATTAGACGATGGGATTAGAGGGTTAATGCTCGACATAGATTATAACCTCTTTTACACCCCAGTACTGTGTCATGGTAATAATAAGTGTTCCTTGGGTTGGCTTTCTACCGAGTCTGGTTTTGGTGAAATTAATACGTGGTTAAAGAGTAACCCCAATGAAGTTGTTACACTTATATTTGAAAGTTATGTCGAAGCAAGTGATTTGGAAAAATCTTTAGATGATGCCGGTTTAATGGATTTTGCATTTGTTCCAAAAAATATATCTGCTCCCACTTGGAGCACTACTCTTGGTGAAATGATTAGCTCAGGAAAGCGACTAGTTATATTTACTGTGCAGGGGGCGGACTATCGCAAAAAATTTTATGATAACAACGCGAAATTCATGGCTTCTGGTCTATTGAATGGAAATTATTATATTCGTCAAAGTGGTTACTCTGGTGATCTTGAGGGTAAATGGAGTTGTGACTGTGTTGATGGTAGAGATTGTAGCAACCCTAGTACGCAGCTTTATGTTGCCAACCACTTTGTTACTAGCATAATTGGAACCGGTGATATTGGCAGTGCTGGTTTTGTAAATCGTACACCAAGTGTGTTGACACATGCGGAAAATTGTAAGAAAACAATTGGAAGAACAAATTTTATTGCTGTAGATTTTTATGAAACGGGTGCAGGGCCCATTGTGGCTGCTCGTGCACTTAATGGTATTGTTGATGATAGTTTTAAATATAAAGATCAACATAACTGTAGAAACGATTATCAGTGCTGGAGTCGTTGCGATACTTTTTGTGTTAAGCCTGCTATAAAAAAAGGCAAGTCTGGATGTGGTGCAAACTCCAAATCATTTTATGATCCTATTGATGGTGGGAGCTGCTGGACATGTCCAGATGGATACAAGCGAACTTGGGACTCTGTTAAATCAAAGACTGCTTGTGCAACGTCATGGTTTGGTAAGAAGTCGCGTGCAACAAAGCAGTTTGATAGTGCCTGCGATAAACATTACACAAGCACATCCTTCGCAGATCCAAATGGATATTGTTGGGATTGTGAAGGGTATGATAGAACATGGCATCCAGTTACAGGGTGGAATGCATGTGTTGAACCTGCTTCTGGTGATCCATCAGAGAACAGAGACATCAAAGATGAATTGTAATCTTTCAGACAAAAAAACTCGCGAGTAAAAAATAAGACATCCAGTGCGCCGAGATAAATCGGTAAGAAATTGGAGGTGAAAGCCCTCTATCCAGAAAGGGTTAGCTCCCCCGCTGGAACTCCGAGTCATGGGCTGTTATCCGTAAGGATAAGGGTTAAGCGTTGACAGGGGAAAGTATAGGCTCAGTATTGAGCTCCGAAATCAAAATCAAGAACGCTGACCCTGTTGGGTGAAGGGGAAGGCAACATCGATAATCACGTTAGCATAGAGCGAGTGATTACCGAGTTCTTCGGAGTCATAGAACTGGTGCATGTACTGATGTTTCTTATGCGGAACTCGGGAGGTCCTGATAGTAACCATGGAAAAAAATGGTTCGGTTAAGGAAAGTGATAAACATAAGCTTAGCATGTACGCTATCAGGAAGTCAGACAAGGTAATAGTAGTGAAGAAGCCGGCGAACAAAGTGATTGTAATGAGAACAGCGGAGTCAGTGGAGCGAAGGACCTTGACAAAGAGAAATTCTGTCACTGCTCTTGTGACCAGAACGCAGAGTCTGGGGTAAACAATGAGTAGCTTGCACAGGATACGAAAAACAGCGAAAGAGAACCGAACACTACGCTTTAATAATCTATTGCATCATATCACGCCATTATTACTTCATAATGCTTACGCCAACCTGAATAAAAAGGCTGCCCGTGGTGTTGATAGTGAAACAGGGCAATCGTATGGACAAGGACTAACAGATAAACTCCAAAGTCTGCATGTTAAAATCCATACAGGAAGATATAAACCCCAACCCTCAAAAAGGATATGGTTACTCAAATCAGACGGCAGACAGAGACCAATCGGTATTGCTGTCGTGGAGGACAAACTAGTCCAACAAGCCTTGGTGTGGGTTATCCAGTCAATCTATGAGGAAGACTTTCTTGGGTTTAGTTATGGGTTCAGACCTAAAAGGCACCAACATAAAGCACTGGACGCTTTATTTGTTGCTCTCACTGAAAAGCGAGTCAACTGGGTTATTGATGCAGACATTAAAGGTTTCTTTGATCACATCGACCATAGCTGGATGATGAAGTTCTTAGAACATCGGATCAGCGATAAAAGGATCTTATCACTGGTAGAAAAGATGTTAAAAGCAGGCGTCAGTGATGAGGGGAAATGGTCAGCCAGTGAAATGGGAGCTGCTCAGGGTTCAGTGTTATCGCCTCTGTTAGCAAATATCTATTTATTTTACGTGCTCGATCTATGGATAAATAAATGGCGACAACAAGAAGCGAATGGAGAAATCTATATCGTGAGATATGCAGATGACTTTGTCATCTGCTGTGAATATCAACATGAAGCTAATAGATTACTTGATAAGCTGAATGAACGCCTAAAACAGTTTAACCTGACATTACATGAGGAGAAAACCAGACTGCTGTAATTTGGTAAACATGTGATAAAAAATAGAGCAAAGCAAGGAAAAGGTAAGCCTGAGACGTTTACGTTTCTCGGGTTCACCCATATCTGTAGCAAGCTTCTTTCAAACGGAAGATATACCGTAAAGCGCGTGACAATTGCCAGGAAACAGCGAGCTAAGCTCAAACAAATTAAAGAGCTGTTATATAAAAACAGACATGATAATTTGATTGACCAAGGCAAATGGTTAAGAAGTGTGGTGACAGGATATGCTAATTATTACGGTGTGCCAGGGAATACAAAGTCGCTCTCAAATTTTAGGGGACAAATTTGTAAGCTCTGGATGAAAGCGCTTCGCAGAAGAAGTGGTAAAGCGCAGAAACTGACTTGGTTGAAAATGAAGCGGATTACTTGTTTCTTTATTCCGACGGCCAGATTAACACACCCTTATCCCAATCAACGTTTTTACGTTTGACTCGATGTAGGAGCCGGATGCATTAGTAGTGCAAGTCCGGATCTGTGCCGGAGGGCTGTATAGGATGGTAACAATCTTGTAAAACAGTGCTTTACGGCGATTCTTTTGAGTTATGTAATTAGTAGATAATGGATGTCCTAAAATAGTTATCTTGTCAGACTTTTTTATTTAATCATATTATCAAGTGTTTTCATTGTGGGCTAATATGGAGAAATATAAAATCACGTTTTCTGATTTTTTATCTTTTAATTTTGAGCTAAAAAATGATTTAAAATATTATTCAATATGAATTACATATTACTTTTTTCAAACTCTCTTTTATGCTTAGTCTATTGAACTGTTCTATATAGTTATTCCAGAGTCTAGTTTTTGTTATCTTTTATGAGTAGTTTAATTATCAAATAGTTAGTGCTTGCATAAAACTGCTTTCAGATGATAAATTTTTTTATCAATGCATATATTCATAATTTATTGAGATTTTGAAAGAAATGTTTTAAAAAATGGCTTTTATGTCAGATAAGCCTGACGGCAAAAAATGATATATTTGTTTTAATAGTCAATAATATTGAAAAGAGAAGTATGGAATCGTTATTATTCAATATTCATGTTTCCGTATATTTAACTATTAAGCATTACAAAAAAATTGAAACCTTTATCACCTCTGTTTCTGGTAAAGAGAATCTTTTAATGGTTATTTAGAAGCAAAATCAATTGCCTAACAACAGCATGCAATTAACCTTCAAAAGCACCACTTCGTTTTACTTTTGGAGGCAATTGATGATCGACGTTATAACTTATCTAATAATATATGGAGCAACTAACATGATTGCAAAATTAGGTATAAGTACAACCTTAATGGTGATGATAAAAAATCAATTCAATTGGTTCCAATCATTTTCTGTAATACTTATGGTAGTACTGTTCTGGCTTCCAATAAAATCGATAGCGGGTACAGAAGCTGGGTTTTTCAATATTGGGCATATGGCGAATACAGCTAATGCTGTTGATTACGTCATTAAAAATGGAGGGAATGGTGTTGAGGCTGACTTAAGGTTTGACAGTAATGGTAAGCCTGATCGTTTTCGACATGGAGGCCCATGTGACTGCTCATGTGGTGTCTTAGGTATTTGCAACGTATTGGCTTTGGAAGGAGGTTGTTTAGCTGGCGCTTCGGCAACAAGTCTTCTAAATCACATGGCTTCGAAGAAGGAATTAGCGCTAGTTGTTATTGACAGTAAAGTATCTAAGTCAGATGATCTTAAATCGTATGGTATAAATGTAATTAAAACCTTAGATTCAGAACTTTTTGAAAAAGGTTTTATGGGAAATGTAATTGTAGGTGTTGGGGATTCAGACACGTTAGTATATTTACAGTCAGCTGCGGAGCAAGCGAAGAATTCACCTTATTCCTCAAGATATTACTTTAGTATTGACCAGGGTGGCGATGATACTGTTGGTACTATTGAAAAATTAATTTCTCTTCAACCGGCGACAAATAATAGAGTTTATGGAACTGGTATTTCAGCATGTGCAGCAAGCCAGTACTATGGAGCAATTTTGTTGGGTAGAGCTAATCAGCAGAGAGGGGTTGTTGGTAGTGTATATATATGGACCATAGATAAATCTAGCTCGATGGAGCAGTATATTCGAAGCGGCACGTTGGGTATTATGACAAATCATCCGTCTCGATTATCAGATGTTGTAAAAAAGCATAGCATCAAAAAGGCTTTACCAGGTAGTGCTATTCCTACTGCAAATAGTACTGATGTCATAAAAGGTTTGGTACCCTGTGATTGTGATTATCATCCGGGTGGGTGCAGTATTAGTAAAGCGGCACCGACTGGCTTTGCTTGTGATTGTAGTTACAAAGGTGCATGGACATGTGGTGGTCAGAATGTTACTTGTCTTGATGAACAATCTCCTTACTGCAAAGCACCTGACACATCTATTCAATCATGTGCTCAAGGAGGAGGTGATTGCCAAGGTTATAAAAGCATCACATGTGACTGCGATTACCACAAAGGTGGTTGTACAATTAGCAAAGCAGCTGTACCAAACACTGCATGTAAGTGTAAATACAAAGGTGCTTGGACTTGTGGTGGTGATATAGATAAATGTAAGGATTTTTCCTCACAATATTGCAAATCACCTGACAAATCTAAATTATCTTGTTTGCAGGGGCAGGGTGATTGCGGAGGGTATTAACGTAAGAACGAGAAACCCATAAAGTGAAATTTAGGTTCCTCAATTTGTGGATGGATGATATCCTTAACCTATGAAAAAACTATTGCGAAAAATATTCCTACCAATACTTCGTACTTTTGAATCTGGCGAAGAGGAATATACTTATAAAGAATCACACCGAAAGATACTTCTTGTTGTTGGTGCGTTGTTTTTGATTCTGTCAATTGCTTCTGCAGCGATAGCGATAAGCGCATCACAAATGGGTGGGCTCATTCCTTTTCTAGTCTTTTTTTTGGTTGGGCTTGTCTGTGTAATTGTTGGCTCATTAGGGAGTAATCGAGCAGTTGCAAAAATCTGGGGTAGTAAATAGCACGACACCTTCTAATAAGAACAAGCTTGGTAGGTAGGTATGAATTAATAATAAGATACACATAAAAATTTATACAGAAACTGGGATTAGATAAAGCAAATTGGCTGGAAACAGTGACCAGTTTTAATACAAAGTTTTATACATTTATTGGCTCGGAAAAATAACTGAAAACTGTTTGTGAACAATATCATATGCAATGAATAAAAGGTTTGTCATTGTGTCGGCGTTTATTTGGTTCAC